>WTGR01000874.1 GCA_011523485.1 Acidobacteriota bacterium | reverse complement strand
TGGCACGGAGACTCGCGGGGGCGATGGGACGGCGACACGCTGGTCATCGAGACCGCGAACTTCTCATCCAGCAGCAACTTCCTCGGAGCCGCCGAGAACCTGCACCTCGTCGAGCGTTTGACCCGAGTTGCGGCCGACGCGATCCGCTACGAAGTCACGGTCGACGACCCGACGACGTGGGCGAGGCCGTGGACGGCCGCCGTCACTCTCAAGCGGCAGGACGCCAACCTCTACGAGTTTGCGTGCCACGAGGGAAACCGGGACATCATGCTGAGCATCCTCGCCATCGCGCGTGCGTACGGGCCGAGGTGAGCGGAGGCTCGGGAAGGGCCACGCGCACGCTGATCGGGTGTTACGCTACCGTCGTAGCGATGCCGGCAGTCAATCCTGACATCCTGGCCTGGGCACGGAAGACCGCGGGGCTGACCCTTGAGGATGCCGTCATGAAGGTCGGCATCCAGGATGCCCGCGGCGTAGCGGCCATCGACCGGCTTACGGCACTGGAACGCGGCGACGAGAAGCCCACGCGGCGAATCCTCGTCAACATGGCGCAACACTACCGCCGCCCACTGCTCGCCTTCTACCTGTCGGCCCCGCCGCGGCGGGATGATCGCGGCCCGGACTTCCGCACGCTGCCCGGGGCGCGTTCCCCGGAGACGGATGCCCTCGTCAACGCGCTGGTCCGCAACCTGCGGAGTCGGCAGAACATGGTTCGGGCCGCGCTGGAGGCCGAGGACGAAGCTGAACCTCCAGGGTTCGTGGGCACCCTCATGAGCAACGGGATCGGAGGGACGGGGACGGAATCGTTGCGCCGAATCCTCCGGCACAGAGCGGAAGCGGCCCGATTGTCGCAACGCGCGTCGCGGGCAATGGCCCAGGTGTTCGGCGATGACGTGAACGCCGCGAGCTACCACGCGCAACCCAACGCCGAGCACGCCTTCCGGTTGCTCCGTTCGCGAACGGAGGACGCCGGCGTATTCGTCCTGCTCAAGGGCGACTTGGGCAGCCATCATACGGCCCTCGACGTGGAAACCTTCCGCGGTCTCGCGATCGCGGATGAGGTCGCACCGTTCGTCGTCATCAACGACAACGACTCCAAGGCTGCGTGGTCATTTACGCTCCTGCACGAGTTGACCCATCTACTGCTCGGCCAGACCGGCTTCAGCGGTGGGAATCCCGGGACCGGGGCCGAGATCGAGGAGTTCTGCGACAACGTGGCCGCCGAATGGCTGCTACCCATGTGGATGCTCGATGAAATCGAGATCGAGCGAGGGCAGAATCTCGCCGAACAGAAGCGCCACATCGGCGAGTTCGCTAGCGAGCACAATCTGAGCCGGACCATGGTTGCCTACCGACTCCTGCGCGCCGACCGCATCGCCCGTGCAACCTTCGAGCGGTGCCGAGCAGATTTTCGGATGCAATGGCGGCAGCTTCGTGATCGGGAGCGCGCGAGGGCACGCACGTCGGAGGGCGGTCCCGACTACTACGCCGTGCGCCGGCATCGGCTTGGGGAAGGCCTGCTCAGGTTCACCAATCGCATGGTGGATTCCCGAGCGCTTTCCACGACCAAGGCTGCCAGGATTCTGGGCGTCAAGCCCGCGCAGGTCGGTAAAGTGCTTCGTCCTGCACGGGCGCGGTAGGGAGACGGTTGCTTTACCTGCTCGACGCCAACGTTCTCATTGACGCGAATCGGGACTACTATCCCCTGGAACGCGTCCCGGAGTTCTGGGCATGGCTGGTCGATTGCGGGAACAGTCAACGGGCGAAGATCCCGTTGGAGATGTACGAGGAGATCCTGGCAGGCAAGAAGGATGACCTCACACACTGGTTGAAGGACCGTCGGAACGCGTTGCTCCTCGACGAGAGCGTCGAGGAGCTCCTGGTCGCACAGGTGACGGACAACGGCTACGCGCATGACCTGACCGAGGAGGAGGTTGAGCGCATCGGTCGCGACCCGTTTCTCATCGCCTACGCGCTCGCCGATCGCACCCAGCGGACCGTCGTCACCACCGAGGTGTCGAGACCAAAGAAGCAGCGCGCGAATCGCCATCTACCTGACGTGTGTGATGATCTCGGCGTGCGTCACTGCAACACCTACAAGTTCATCCAGGAGTTGGACTTCAAGACCGGCAGGCAAAGATGAGGCAGTCATGAAACGAGATCCGGGGCGCGGGCCGGCAGGGCTCACGCGATGCGACGGCGCAGAATGCGATGACCGACGGTGGCCGAAGGAATCTATCTTGCCAGGCCGCCGTCGCGAGGCGCTACCCGGCGATGCTCCCCGCGCTGCGTGTCTTG
>WTGR01000737.1 GCA_011523485.1 Acidobacteriota bacterium | reverse complement strand
ACGGTCCGAAGCGACCCGGCTTCAGATTCGATCACTTCTTCGTGCTCCCTGACATACTACTTCGGTTTCAAGGTGGGGCGCGACTACGCGGAAGCTGTCCGCTGGTACCGCCGTGCAGCGGAGCAGGGCCTTGCCGTCGCGCAGACCAACCTCGGCTGGATGTACGAGGAGGGTCGGGGCGTGCGGCGGGACTACGCGGAGGCCGTGCGCTGGTACCGCCGTGCAGTGGATCAGGGACACGCTGGAGGACAAAACAGCCTCGGTCGGATGTACGAGAACGGTCGCGGCGTGGAGCGGGACCGCGCGGAGGCTGTCCGCTTGTATCGTCTGGCAGCGGAGCAGGGAGATCGGTTGGCACAGGAGAACCTCGACCGCCTTCGTCGGTGAAGGGCGCGGGGGGTACTGACCGCGCAAAGGGTGCACCGCAGAGGGAGCGTCAGCGAGCAAGAGCGCCTCCATGGGACAGACAGAAATGCGCTCTGTGAAGATAGCGCCGCACCGTCCCGGTTTCGGCGCAGTCTCCCCACGGGTTCATCCATTGGTAGCCGGGACCGCCGGGGCACGAGTCCGTGAGAAGGTCGATGCACACGGGTCGCTTCGTGGTCCGGGCGGTTCTGACCGACTTCGCGTGTCTATCCCAGCGAAGTCTCCTGGAAGGGAACCGCCCCGTGCGAGTCGAGGTGACCTTTGCCTGACGAGCCGCAGCCGGTAAAACGATCGGGCCGGGTGGGCCGCACGGCTCCCGCGTGGCTGCGTCTGGCGGCGGTCTGCGTTCTGCTGGTAGTCGTTCCTGTCGGGGTCTACCTGTTCGTCTACCAGAGGCAACGGGTCGAACAGGCGACGATCCGCAACTTCCGGGCCCTCGACGCGGCGGCCGACCGAGTTGTCGAGGTCATGGAGAGGCTGCCCGGTGTCGTGGAAGGCTCCTCGTTCGGCATCTCCCCCACCATGCTGGACGAAGTGACGGAACGCATCACGGGTAGACGTACCGGATGCATCAGCGACGCCGGAGGCGGACCCCGCGCCTGGCTCGATCAGGTCGAGCATCCTCCCGGCGAGTTGTTTCGCTTGCGTCGGCCGACAGCGGCGCAGCGCCTGGAGTACCGGTACCGGCGCGCCGCCGAGATTCTAGTCGACAAGAACAACGACGATGGAGGGGCGACTGAACGTCTTTGGAACCAGTTGCACTGCCTGATCGATACGCACCGCCGGTACTCGGCGCCGGTCGAGACCATACAGGTAGAAGTCATTCCGGTCCCACGGGTGTCGCTCCGCCCACCGAACCTGCCGAGTGAAAACTGCGAGGAGCTGTCCAAACCCGATTGTCACAGGCACCTGCGAGCGCTGCTTGCATCGGAGGACTGCCCCGACTCGGGACGGTCTCCACGGCTGACCGCGGGCACGAGAGGCATGGTGGCGACAATCGCCGACTGTCGTCCGTTCGACCAGCGGTATCGCGACCTTGACGAGGCTTTGGCGGCGTTCCACGGCTCTGAAGGAATGCTCGAGGCCATCGATCTCTTCGGCATCCGGAGCACCGCGCAACTCGACGAGTTGATGAAGCAGGCCACCGGCTACCTGTCCAGGTTCTTCGACAGCCACCTGATCGCGGACGGCGGCGGCCGGATACTGTTCGAAGCGGAGGCGACGCCCGGTCCCTGGACGGAAGTCAACGAGAGTCGCGTGGCGACGCCCGCGTTCTCCAGCCACGTCGACATCTCCGAGCTCCTGCGGATCGATTCCCCGCCGGCAACCGGCGGTCGTTCCCAAGCCGGGGGCGAGGGCGACGGTCGCGTCACGCCGGTGCCTGCGCCGTCCTTTCGCGGCCGGTCCTTCGTGGAAATGGTCCGCGTGCAGGACATCGAGCTACGGGCCTTCGTCCATCCGTTCATCCTGGATGGCATCGATGTCTCGGGCGATTCGGAAAGCACCGCCGAGCAAGTCCGGGCGCCATCGACCGGGAGCGGGCGGCCCAGGTTCTACCTGGTCGGCATCGTCGACAACAGCGAATTCCAGAGCGCGGCCATCAGGTTGCGCCTGTCGCTGGTCATCTACGCCACGCTGCTTCTGCTGGCGCTCCTGACCCTGCTCCCCCTGTTGTGGTTCTGGACGGCGGGCGACCGGTGGATCATCGGACGCCTGGGTTTGGCAGGGGTCTGCGCGACCCCCGTCGTCGGCATCGTCCTGTTCGTCGTCCTGGCATGCGGCATGGTGACGAACCGCATCGACGGACGGGTCCTCGACAGCATGTTGTCGGTCACGTAAAAACGCGCTTTTCTGCACCGGCATCGAGCGGTCTCGA
>WTGR01000160.1 GCA_011523485.1 Acidobacteriota bacterium | reverse complement strand
CGGTAGATGCCGAGGACCAGGTTGAACCAGCCGCGGAAGAACAGGTTGCCCTCCGAGCCGATCGGATCGGGGGAGAGTCCCCACGGCTCGATGCCGTTCGCGGTCCACCCGATGCGGTTGTAGTTGCCGCGGAGCCGCTCGGGGATCATCCGCATGACGTGCGGGGGGTAGTTCGCCCGCCGCGGGTCGTCGCCGATCTGCGTCAGCCAGTCGATGGCGCCCCAGTAGGTGGGGTAGCGGCTGGCGAGTCCGTCCGCGATCCGCGTGTAGACCTCGCGCCAGGCCGGCGTCTCGTCGGCCATCAGCAGCAGGGCGTACGAGGAGTTGTGCAGGTCGAAGCGCCCGTAGCTGGTGACGACCGGGTTCGAGTAGCGGTCCCACCACATGTGCGGCACGCCGTCGGCGCTCCAGTCGTCCGGCGTGGTCGCTTTTTCCCACAGGAAGCGCAGCCAGCCGCGCGCCCGCCGGTTGAGGGTGGGATGTACGGACCGGGGCGTCTCCGCCGGAAGCTGCGGGACGGGAAGGCCCGCCTCCGCCATGGCCGCGGGCGGAACCGCGATGGCCCCGGCGGCCGTTCCGACCTGCTTGAAGAAAGCGCGACGCGATGGTCCTGAGCGGGTCGTCATTGCAGCCTCCCGAAACGCACTGCTTCCGACTATAGCCGAGAATGTTGCCATGGATGCGGGGCCGTGCGGGTCGCTGGTCGGCACCCGATGCGACGGTGGTCGCGGGGCAGGTCGCGTCGACGCGCAAAGGGATAGCGTCCGTCGCCCGTGGGCGGTAGGATCTGTTCACCGTGAGTCGGGAGTCTGCGCGGTAGAAGCCGTGCAGACACCTGGTCAGGCCCGGTTGGGCGGCAATCGGAGCCCGAGGCGACGTTGTCGGGCCAGGCTCGTGGTGGAGGCTGTCGGACCGGGGAATGGTGCACACGGTCGAGGCGGGTCCGTGAGCGAGTCGAGGAGGGAACCGATGCGACGTATGGTCTGTCTCGGAGTCGTGACCGCGGTGGGCGTCCTGGCGACGGTGGTGGCCAACGTGGCGCAGGAGCCGGCCGAGGAGCCGCGCGCCAACCTCGTGCGGCACGAGGTGGCGCACAATCTATACATGCTCGCCAACGACCCGGCCGAGCAGGGCATGCGCAGCGGCGGCAACACGGCCGTCTTTCTCACCGCGTCGGGCGTGACCCTGGTCGACACGAAGATCTACGGCTACGGGCAGGACATCCTGGCCGAAGTCGCGAAGATCACGCCGAAGCCGGTCACGACCATCATCAATACGCATACCCACTACGACCACAGCGGCGGCAACGTCGAGTTCTCCGATACCGTGAACATCGTGGTGCACGAGAACACCGCGGCGCAGATGTCGCGCGAGACCTGCGAGCCGGTGACCAACTGCGACGCGTTCAAGGGCGACAACGCCAAGTACCTGCCGCAGACCACGTTCGCGGACCGGATGACGCTGTTCGGCGGCCCGGACGCGATCGACCTCTACTACTTCGGCCGCGGGCACACCGACGGCGACACCTGGATCGTCTTCCGCGACGCACGCACCCTGCACACCGGCGACATGTTCGCCCGCAAGGGTCTGCCTTTCCTCGACGTCGTGAACGGCAACGGCAGCGCCCTCGAGTTCGGCGAGACCCTGCGGAAGGCCGTCGCCGGGATCCCGGACGTGGACATCATCATCCCGGGCCACAACGACGAGACGCTGGTGTGGGACGATCTCGTGAACTACAGCACGTTCTACAACGGCATCGTCGACGCGGCGAAGGCGGGGCAGGCGGCAGGGCAGTCCGTCGACGAGGTGGTCGGGGCCTATTCGGTGCCGGTGCAGCTCAGGGACTTCGCGGCCGAGCCGGGCCGGCTCCAGTCGGTGGTGCAGTACGTCTTCGACGGTCAGTAGCGGTCGGCGGTAGGATTGCACGACATCGGCGAAACGCATGACCCGGACTCGGGCGGGTCGCAGAAAGGAAGGTCCACCGTGGCCAATCGAATGCTCGCGTCGTCGTTCGCGGTCGTCGTCGCCCTGGTTCTGGCGCTCGCGCCCGCGGCGGTGCACGCCCAGGACGCGGCGGAGGATGCCCCGCCGCGCACCGCCTGGGGCGCTCCGGATCTGAACGGCGTCTGGGACTTCCGCACGCTCACGCCGTTCGAGCGGCCGGAGGATCTGGCGGATCAGGCGTTCTTCACCGAAGAGCAGGCCGCGCAGTTCGAGGCCGACCGTCTGGCCGCCTTCGAGATCCGGGACACCATCGAGCCGGCCGACGGGGTGGGCAACTACAACCAGTTCTGGTTCGATC
>WTGR01000777.1:7125-9540 GCA_011523485.1 Acidobacteriota bacterium | reverse complement strand
CGGGCCGGCTCGGCCGGCGGCGCGCTGTACGCGCTGCTCAACGGTCTGAAGGTCGCGCTCGACGCACGGGGGATGGTGATTCAGGAGCTGTTCGCCCCAGCGGCCGCGGGTCCTGCCGCCTCGCTCCGGGATCGCATTCGGCAGGCCTACCGCAGCCTGGCATCCCTGCCGCGGGATTGGGTGGAGCTGCGTGACCTCCGGGCGCAGCTCGGCGATTGGCCCCGAAGTGAGGTGGACCTGGAGCTCACCCGGATGTTCCGCGAGAACGAAGTCAATCTCACGCTCCACGAGGACCGCGGGCGGCTCACGCAGGCCGATCGGGACGCGGCGCTTCGGCTCGGCGTGGAAGACATGCACTTGATGAGCATGGAGTGAGCATCGTGGAACCAGCATTGGAAGCACTCCGGCATGTGGCATTCCCAACGACGACTTCCGGAAACGACATTTGGCGCGATGACGTCATTCACGTCGACGGCATTCATTCGCGGGCGTTCCGCACGGTGCTGGAAGCACTCGACCGGGTGCGCGACGGCGTGCGGGTCAACAACATCGTCATCCAGGGGCGGCCGGGAATCGGGAAGTCGCACTTTCTGGGGCGCGTCCGCCACGCGGTGATCGAACAGGGACAGATCTTCGTCCTGTTTCAACCGAGTACCGCACGGCAGTTCTGGGACAGTCTGGCGCTTGCCTACCGGGATGCCCTGCATCGGAAGGTGGGCGCGGCCGGAACCCAGTTGCGTGCCGTCCTTCATGGTCTGGGCGGTGCGATTGGGCTGAAACGAGCAGAGATCGAGCACCTCGTGGCGGGGACGTTCGATCTCACGCATCTGAAGGACGTCCGCCGAAGCCTGCAGAGTCACCTCGGTCGGCGGCCCGGGGATCAGGTCGCCCTGGACGTGGCGCTCGCGCTAATCCTGACCAACAGCGAGGATTTTGGTCGCCAGGACCTCGGAGACGCGCTGCTCCAGGGGCAGGAAATCGAGGGCAACGAGGCTCGCGCGCATTCCATCCGCGCGAGCCGGATTCCGTGCCGGGAGGTCGTCAGCGCGTTCGATCGGCTTATAGGGGCCGCGGGGTGTACTACCCTCGTGGCGGTCGATCAGCTCGACGGACTGATAGCACTCGGACGGTCGCTTCCCGGCGCCGAGGAGCAATTGCTGTTCGATCAGGTGGCGACAGGTCTCATGGATCTCGCCGAGGACGTGCAGCACTCCTTGGTCGTCGTGTCTTGCTTGACCGACAGTTGGTTGCTGCTCCGCGATCAGGCCGTGGCGCCGGCGCACGATCGGTACCCGACGGACGTCCAACTCCGCCCTATCCCCTCGGCGGAGGTCGGGAAGGCGCTGATCGCCGCGTACCTGCGCGACGCCTACGCCCGCGCCGGGTTCACGCCCGCGTATCCGACCTGGCCGGTGCCGTCGTCCGCGTTCGCCGACGCGATTCTGTTCTCGCCGCGCAGTCTGATCAACCTGGTGCAGAACCACTGCGCGCACTGTAGGGAGCGCGGTCGCGTCACCGAGCTGGAGCAGTTCACGACCGAGCACCCGGGTCCGGAGCCGCCGCCGAACGGGCGCCGGCGGGGTGAGGCCCCTCAGCCGCCCTCTCCGCCGCCCGGATCCGAACTCGACCGGCGGTTCGACCAGTTGGTTCGGGAGGTGGACGTCTCCGGTGTTCTCGACGAGAAGAAGGTGGACGTTGTTCTCCCCGCGCTGCTGCGCGCCGGCCTGGCGGCGTGGGCGGAGGAGAACGCCGCGACGGGCGCCTTCTCGGTGGATCCGCTGCCCGGGCGGAACCCCGCGCTGCATGCCCGGCTGCGGCGCACAGTCGATGCGAACACCGACGATGAAGTGCACTGGTCGTTTCGCGCCGTCCTGAACGACAGCGCGGTGGCGGCCCTGTACCGGCTGCGGGCCGCCGTGACGGAGTCCGGGCTCGAGCTCTCGGGGGAGCGGAGGCGGCTGTTCATCCTGCGCAACGCGGCTTGGTCCCAGGGCAGGAAGACCCGGCAGGCGCTCGACGCGTTCGAGAAGCACGGCGGCGCCGTCGTGAAGCTGCGAGAGGCGGACCTCAAGGTGTTCGCGGCCCTGCAGCAACTCCTCGAAGAGCAGCCGAAGGGGTTTACCGCGTGGTTCGGAGCGCGTCGACCCGCGAGCGGAACGACACTGCTCGCACCCCTGAGCCCGGAGCCCGCCGGTACCGGTGGGGCGTCTGCTTCGGCCGGAGCCGAGGCGCCATCCCCGACCGTGGCGCCATCCCCGGCTGCTGCACCACCCCCGACCGCGACGCCATCCCAAGCGGCTGCGCCATCCCCAGCCGCCGCGGCGTCCGGAGCCACCGCTCCATCCCCGACTGCTGTGCCATCCGAGGCCGCTGCGGCTTCCGAGGCCGCTGCGGCTTCCGAGGCCGCTGCGGCTT
>WTGR01000777.1:0-7025 GCA_011523485.1 Acidobacteriota bacterium | reverse complement strand
TCCGAGGCCGCTGCGGCTTCCGAGGCCGCTGCGGCTTCCGAGGCCGCTGCGGCTTCCGAGGTCGCTGCGCCGCCCAGGATCGCCGTACCGTCCCAGGCCGCGACGGCGCCCAAGGAGGTCGACGAGGACGCCATTCTCATCGGCATCGCCGAAGGCACGGGTCGACGCGTGACCGTGCCGCTCGAGGATCTCCGGCGCCACACGGTGATCTTCGCGGGCTCCGGCTCCGGCAAGACCGTTCTGATCCGCCGGCTCGTGGAAGAGTGTGCGCTGAAGGGGGTTTCAGCCGTCGTCCTCGATCCGAACAACGACCTGGCACGGCTTGGTCTGCCCTGGCCCGAGCCGCCCCGGGGTTGGCTCGACCACGACGCGAAAAGGGCGGCGAGCTACCTTCGCGACACCGAGGTCGTCGTGTGGACGCCGCGCCTGACGACCGGACGCCCGCTCTCGTTCGCACCGCTGTCCGGCCTGGGCGACGTCGCCGATGATGCCGACGAGTTCGAGATCGCGCTAGACAACGCCGTCGCCTCGCTGGTTCCGCGCTCGGGTCTGCCCGGATCCGGTGCCAGGCTCAGCCAGGGCCGGGCGGTGCTGAAGGAGGCCCTGGGAGCCTACGTGCGACGCGGGGGCGGGGTCCTCAAGGAATTCCTCGGCTACCTGTCGGCGTTGCCGGCGGGCGTCAGTCGGCTCGCCAGCGGCGAGAAGATCGCGGCGGACGTCGCCCAGACGCTGCTCGCCGAGACCGTGAACGATCCCCTGCTGGGCGGTACCGGCGAGGCCGTCGATCCATCGGTCCTGCTCCAGCCGGCAGGAGGCCAGCGCGCCCGAATCTCCGTGATCAGTCTCGTCGGACTGCCGAACGACGAGCAGCGGCAGCAGTTCGTCAATCAACTGCAGATGGCGCTCTTCGCCTGGGTCAAGAAGCACCCCGCCGGCGACCGGCCGCTGGGCGGCTTGTTCGTCATGGACGAGGCGCAGACCTTCGCCCCGTCGGCGGGCCGTACGGCCACCACGGCCAGCACGCTCGCCCTCGCCTCCCAGGCGCGGAAGTACGGCCTCGGCCTGGTCTTCGCCACCCAGGCGCCGAAGGGACTGCACAACCAGATCCCGGGTAACGCGACGACGCAGTTCTTCGGCCTCCTCAATGCGCCGACGCAGATCGCGGCTGCGCAGGAAATGGCTGCTCAGAAGGGCGGCGACGCGCGGGGCATCGCCCGCCTGCGACCCGGGGAGTTCTTCGCGGCCAGCGACGCCGTGACGTTTCAACGCGTTCGCAGCCCCATGTGTCTGAGCCACCATCCTCGGAGCCCGATGACCCAGGAAGAGGTCCTGGCGCTCGCCCGCGCGAGGACCATAGACCCCGAATAGGATTGCTCTCCGGCTTTCAGCGGCCGGATTCCGACGAGCGCAACGAGGGCGACGTCGAGTAGATCGAGAACGGACCGATACCTCAATCTCCGCCCCGCGCCGTCGACGAGTCTCGCGCCTCCGCCGGCGAGGCGTCCGTAACGAGGGGCCGCGCCGGCACCCCCACGTAGACGCGGCCGCCGTCGAGAGTCACGTGCTTCGGTACGAGGCTCAGCGCGCCGATCTGCACGTCGGGGCCGATGGTGACGCCGATGCCGACCACCGATCCGAGTCCGACCGTGACGTGGTTTCCCAGCCGCACGGAGGCGGTCTTCACGATGCCGCCCTCGACCGTGTGGCCCGACAGGTGGACGTCGCCGCCGATCACGACGTCGTCGCCGAACTCGAGCAGGTTGTGGTCGCTCACCCCCAGGCTGTTCACGTATACCCGGCGCCCCACGCGGGCGCCGTTCAGCCGCAGGTAGGCGCTCCAGATGGGCGTCCCGCGGAAGAGCGTTCCCGCGAACAGGCGGACGATATGGATCGCCACCATGTAGCGCACCCAGTCCAGCAGCGGCCAGTCGAGGTCGGCAAGCCGGATGTGGGCGTTCGGCTGCGTCCGCCAGCCCGTCACGCGGGTGGCGGCCGCGGATCCGAACATCAGGGCGATCGCGAACAGCGCGTAGGACGGGACGACGGCGAAGCTCACGGCAGCCGCCCGCGCGACGGGACTGTCGGCCGTCCACGCCAGCAGCGGCCCCCACACGGCCACGACCGGCAGGATGGCCAGGCCGCACACGATCGATTGGACGACCACGAGCGTCGCTACGGTCCAGGCGATACGCACGCCGCCGCCGGCTCTTCTCGCGCGACGGGTTCGGGGCGGAGGTCCATGGTCGGGCTGGGGCGTGGACATGGAAACGCTCTCGTGGTCGGCCGGACTCATCTGACAACCGCGGGCGGCTCGTGTCAAGCGGCAGACAATCCGCATTTGCGGCCCCGTGAACCCGGCGCGAGTTTCGTGCGTCGAAGCAGGCAGGAGAGTGGCTTGATAGAGGTCGAGGATCTGCACAAGAGCTACGGCGACCTGGTCGCCGTCGACGGCGTCAGCCTCGTCGCCGGCGAGGGTGCGGTCTTCGGTCTGCTGGGACCCAACGGGGCAGGAAAGTCGACCACCATCGGCTGCATCTGCGGCCTCCTGGCCCCGTCGTCGGGGCGCGTCCGCGTCCTGGGGCACGACGTGGCGCTCGACCCGCGGGCGGCGAAGGCGTGCCTCGGCGTTGTGCCGCAGGAGCTCGCGCTGTACGAGGACCTGAGCGCCGCGGACAACCTCGGCTACTGGGGAGCGGCCTACGGCCTGCGCGGGCCGGAGCTGCGGCGGCGGGTGGGCGAGGTGCTGGAGCTGACCGGGCTGCTCGACCGTTCGCGCGAGCCGGTGAAGAAGTACAGCGGCGGCATGAAGCGGCGCCTGAACTTCGGCTGCGGGATCGTGCATCGGCCTCGCGTGCTCCTGCTCGACGAGCCCACCGTCGGCGTGGATCCGCAAAGCCGCGTGCGGCTGCTCGACCTGGTGCGCGCCGAGGTGGCCGCCGGCACCTGCGTGCTCTACACCACGCACTACATGGAAGAGGCGCAGGAGCTGTGCGACCGGCTCGCGATCATGGACCACGGCCGTCTGCTGGCCGCCGGCACGCTCGACGAGTTGCGCGCGATGGTCGGCGAGCGGGACCTGCTCCGCCTGACCGGCGCCTTCGATCCGGAGTCGGCGCGCCGCGCCGTCGAGGCGCTCGACGACGTCGACGCGGTGAGCATCGAGACCGGCGCCCTGCTGCTGGCCGCCGGCTCCGCCTCGCGGCGCCTGCCGGCGATTCTCGGGGCCGTCACCGAAGCGGGCGGCCAGGTCGGCGAAACCACCCTGAGCCGGCCGAGCCTCGAGAGCCTGTTCATCAAGCTGACGGGACGGGAGCTGCGCGAGTGAACGGGCGCTTCATCGGCATCACGGCGGTCAAGGACCTGCGCCGGCGTCTGGCGGACCCGGCGGCCCTGATCATGTGGTTCGGGCTGCCGCTGGCCATCGGGGCGATGATCGTGGCGCTGAGCTCCGGCGGCGACGGCGCCGGGCCGCGCGGCCGGCTGCTGGTGGCGGACGAGGACGAGTCGTTCGTCAGCGGGATGCTCGCCGGGGCCGCCGGCCAGGGGCCGCTCGGGGAGCTCTTCGACGTCACGCCCGTGGATCGCGACGAGGGCCGGCGGATAGTCGACGCCGGCGACGCCAGCGCGCTGTTGATCCTGCCGGCGGGATTGCAGGAGGCGGTTCTCGGGGAGGAGTCGGTCGAGATCCGGCTCGTCACGAATCCCGCCCAGCGGATTCTGCCCGGCATGCTCGAGGAGGCGCTGGAGATCGTCGTCGAGGCGGCGTTCTACGGCGAACGCGTGCTCGGCGAGCCGGCCCGCCGCATCGCGGACGGTCCGCCTCCGGACAGCGACTTCTTCTCCAACGACGTGATCGTCGAGCTGAGCACGACCATCAACACGCGCCTGCGGGAGCTCGGCGACACGCTGTCGCCGCCGGTGCTGACCGTCGAGCACGTCGCACCCGACGAGTCCGACGCATCCGGCGCACCGGGTTTCGGCGACCTGGGCCTGATCGTGCTCCCCGGCGTCATCTTCATGTCGATCCTGTTCATCGGGCAGGGTCTCAGCAGCGACGTCTGGGAGGAGAAGCGGTTCGGGACGCTGCGCCGCGCGGTGTTCGCGCCCCCGTCGATGAGCGCCTTTCTCGCCGGGAAGCTGCTGGCCGGCGCGGGACTCGTCGGCGCCGCGGCGCTGGTCGGCGTCGCGGTCGGGGCGGTGTTCTTCGACCTGCCGCTGCCGCAGGCGCCGCTGGCGATCCTGTGGACGACGTTCGCCGGCGTGGCGCTGCTCGTCTACTTCGTGCTGCTGCAGCTCGTCGCCTCCAGCCCGCGGGCGGGCAACGTGCTGACGACGCTGGTCGTGTTTCCGGTCATGATGCTGGGCGGCTCGTTCTTTCCCTTCGAGGCGATGCCCGCGTGGATGGCGGCGATCGGGCGTTGGACGCCGAACGGGATCGCGGTGGTCCGCCTGAAGGAGATCGTGGCTGCCGCGCCGGACGCCGCGGGCCTGCTGTCGGCGGCGCTGGCCATCGGCCTGCCCGCCCTCGCCGCGGGCGCCCTCTGCGGGCGGCTGCTGCGCGGCGCCTTCCTGATGCGTTGAGCAGGTGACGAGATGACGTGGCGGGACGTCCGGTTCATCGCGGGGCGCGACTTGGCGATGCTGATTCGCGAGCGCGAGATGGTCCTGTGGACCTTCCTGATGCCGATCGTCTTCTTCTACTTCCTCGGCACCGTGACGGGCGGGTTCGGGAGCCCGGATCCGGATCGGCCCGACTCTCTCGCTCTCGTCGGCGCGGAAGCGGGCGGGTTCCTGGTGGACGAGCTGACGCGCCGGCTCGAGGATCAGAACTTCGCCGTGGTGCGGGCGTCTCCGGCCGAGGCCGCGCGGTACGCGCGCCGGTTGACGCTGCCCGCGCCGGCCGCCGGCTACGACGGCCTGACGGCCTCCATCCTGGACGGGCACCAGGCAATCCTCAGGTTCGAACGCCGCGGCGAGGACCTCAACCGGCAGTACGACCAGTTGCGCGTGGGGCGGGCCGTGTACACGGTGCTGGCCGACCTGGTCGCCACCTCGATCCAGGAGGGCGGCGCGTCGCCCGAGGCGTTCGCGGCGCTGGCCGCGGCGCCGCGCCACCTGACGCTGCAGGTCGCCCCGGCCGGCCGGCGCGAGATACCGCCGAGCGGCTACTCGCAGGCCATCCCGGGCACGATGGTCATGTTCACGATGCTCGTCCTGATGGGCGGCGCGGTCCAACTGGTCATCGAGCGCGAGCAGGGCCTGCTGCGCCGCCTCGCCGCGGCTCCGATCCTCCCGGCGTCCGTCGTCGCCGGCAAGTGGCTGGCGCGCATGACGCTCGGGCTGGTGCAGATCGGCTTCGCCATGCTCGTCGGCCGGGTGCTGTTCGGGATGGACTGGGGCGCGGCGATCGGGATGGTGGGAGTGACCCTGTTCGCCTGGGCCGCGTTCAACGCCTCGCTCGCGCTGCTGCTGGCCAACGTCGCGCGCAGCAAGGGCCAGATGGAGGGCATCGGCGTCATCGGCACCATGGCGCTGGCGGCGCTCGGGGGTTGTTGGTGGCCGATCGAGATCACGCCCGGCTGGATGCAGTCGCTCGCGGGGTTCCTGCCCAGCGGCTGGACGATGGACGCGCTCCACCTGCTGGTGAACTTCGGTTACGGCCCGGCCGCTGCGATTCCCCACGTCATCGCTCTGGCGACCGGCGCGCTGGTCTGCGGCGCGGCGGCGGCGCGGACGTTCCGTTACCAGTAGCACGGAGGCGCCTGCATGCGAGCCCGCGAGACTCGAAGCGGCCCAGGGGGTGTCTTCGAGCGCGGCCGGGGCGGCAGACGCGGCCCCAGCTCGCCCCGCCTCACCGGTTCGCGCTAGCGCCGCCGAACCCGTCGCGGGGCTCCGTGTTCGCCCCATCCCCCACCGCTCCAGGGGCAGGCGCCCGCAGACCGCACTCCGTTGCTTTCTGCGGCGCAAGCTCCTAGAGTCTCTCGCGATGAGACTGCCGACCTTGAACTTCCTCTCCTTCGAGAGCCGCAAGAGACGCCCGGCCGCTCTCCTTTGGTTCGCAGCGTTCATCGCCCTGCAACTGCTCGCGGTCTTTGCGCTCGTGCGGTATTTCTTCCGATCGACCTGGGACCAGCAGGTGTCATCGGGCATCGGGGCGATCGTGCTCACGGGCCTGGTTTGCAGTCTGCTGCTCTGTTTCGCGGAATACTTCTTTCACCGCTACCTGCTGCATATCGAGACGGTGAGGTTCCTGCGCGCCTTCTGCACGAGTCACCTCACGCACCACAAGCTGACATCGATAGGCTTCGATGATGCGACGAAGATCGTTCGAAGCAGGTATCCGATCTGCGACGTGGCGCGCGATGACAAGGCCACGTTCCCACCCTGGGGCCTGATTCCCGCCTTCGCCGCGTTCACGCCGTTCTTCGCGCCCTTCGCCTTCTCGTTCCCGGGCATCCCGATACTCATCGGCGGGTACGCCGCCATTGCGATCGCCCTGTTTCTGTACGAGACCGTCCACGTCGCCCATCACCTGCCGTACGATGCCTGGTGGAAGCCGAAACTGAACAACCGGACGTTCGGCAGGGTGTGGCGTGCGGCGTACGGATTCCATCAAGCCCACCACGCGAACTACCGCTGCAACCTGAACGTGGCCGGGTTCTTCGGCATCCCGGTCGCGGATCTGCTGTTCGGCACGTACAAACAGCCGGACGAACTCCTGCTGGATGGTGCGCCGGCGACGAAAGAGGATGCCCGCAAGCTCACTCCTCAGCCCCGCTGGCCGGTCGGTTGGCTCGACCGCGTGGTCTTCAAGAGACGGCGCTGGATGTCGAAGAGAAACTGAGACGCGTGCGGGAGGGGCAATCGACATGAAGTCAAGGAACCGGGAGGGGCAGCGCCGCCCGCGGCGTCGGTGTGGCCTGGCCGAGCGAGTGGTGCCCCGGGCCGGCGGGCGACGCGCGATGAGAGGTACGTGTTCGGCGTCGTCCGCATCCGTCGCCGCGGTGCTGGCCGCGGCGACGGAT
>WTGR01000711.1 GCA_011523485.1 Acidobacteriota bacterium | reverse complement strand
CCTTTCTTGTGCTTGATCGAAGCCCACTTGGAATGTCCGGACATGGCTCCATTATCGCAAAACCTTCGGTCGCGGAAAACCACCGGCGGGTCCGCGCCCGCGCCCGCACGGGGATCAGAACTCGATGCGGGTGCTGACGCCGAAGCTCCGCGGCGGGTTGGTCAGGTAGCCGACCCGGGCCAGGGTGCCCCGCTCCTGGTCGAGGGCCAGGAGCGCCCGTTCGTCGGTCAGGTTGTCGGCGAAGAAGGCGATGTCCCAGCGGCCGTCGAGGAAGCCGACCCGCGCGTTGAGGATGTTGTAGGCCGGCAGCTCCGGATTGAACGCGAACGTGCTCTGCGTCAGCGGGCCGCCGATGAACGCCCCCGGGCGCAGGGCCGGAGACAGCGCCGTCAGGTCGACCGCGCCGAAGCCCGCGGCCTGGTCTCCCACCTGCGTGAAACGCGAGCCGACGTGCTGGAAGGTGCCGCTGACGTAGCCCACCCAGCCGCCGCCGGCGAGCCAGCGCCAGGTGGCCGCCGCCGCGGTCTGGAAGCGGGGGGTCGTCGGCAGGCGTCGGCCCGCCTCGATGCCCGACACCGTGTCGACCCTGCCCGCGTCGTCGGTGGACGTGATCGTCGACTGCAGCCGCGCGTCGGCGATGCTGGCCGAGACCGCGAAGTCGAAGAAGGCGGTCGGCTGTGCGGCCAGCTCCAGTTCGACCCCGGCGCTGCGCGCGTCCGGCACGTTGAAGATGATGCGCGACGAGCAGGTTCCCGCCGTCACCGTCGCCTGCAGGTTGCGGACGTCCATGTAGAACCCCGACGCGTTGAACGTGCCGCGGCCGCCGAGGAACGTCGACTTGACGCCCGCCTCGTAGTTCCACAGCTCCTCGTCCTCCCAGGTGCCGCGGTCGCCGAAGGTGGCCAGGTCCTCCGGGGAGCAGATGGGCGTGTTGAGCGGATCGTTGATCCCGCCGAGGCGGAAGCCCTGCGACACCTGCGCGTTCACCTGCGTCTCCGCGCTCAGGTCGTAGCTGGCGATGATCCGCGGCGCGACCCCGGTCGCCGACGTGGCGCCCTCGCTGTCGAGCGGGTCCGCGAAGAGGCCGTCGAAGGTCTGGGTGCGCGCTTCGTCGAAGTCGTACCAGCGGAGGCCGCCGGTCAGGCTGAACCGGTCGGTCAGGGCCAGCGACGCCTCGCCGAACAGGGCGAGTTGGTCGAAGTCGTAGCGGAGGTCCGAGTAGAACAGCTCCTCCGTGCCGGGCTGGCCGGCCAGCGGACGCGACCCCGACCAGACGAGGTCCGGGACCCCGGTGACGGCCCGCAGGAAGTCGGAGACCGCGGCGCCGTTGATCGCCACGTAGTTCGCGGCGTAGGCGCTCTGCCCGTAGCGGCGCTCGGCCGTGCTGAAGAACGTTCCGATGACCCAGTCGACGCGCTCACCTTCTCCCGCGACGCGCAGCTCCTGCGTCAGTCCGCGTGCGGCGGTGAGGTCGACGAGCGGGAAGTCCAGCGTGTAGCCCGCCTCCGGAGCGCCGAACGGGCTGAACGAGACGCTGCCGCCCAGCGCCGACGCATCGCGCACGACGTCGACGTCGCGGTCGGTGAGCGAGGTGACGGAGGTGAGCGCCGCGCCGCCGAGATCCAGCTCGAGGGTGAAATCGCCCAGCAGGAACGTGTCCGCGTAGGGCTCGTCGATCTGCGTGAACTGCTGCCGTTCGCCCAGGGTCACCGCGGGGCGCGTGGTCGTGAAGGGGTTGGCCAGGATGTTGTAGGCATCGATGCGGTTCCAGCCGTCCATCGCCACGTGCTGGTAGACGAGCCGCGGCGTGAAGGAGAAGCGCTCGTTCGGCTGTACGCGCAGCGCCGCGCGGGCGCCGGTCCGGCGGCCGCTGTCGACGTTCTCCTTGACGCCGAGGTCCGGCTGCACGGCGTCGATGAAGCCGCCGACGGTGGTGTTGTAGGCGGTGACGCGGGCAGCCGCGGCCGGCCCGAGAGGCACGTTGACCGCGAACTTGGCGTTGTTGCCGAGCCCGCCGCCGGTGAGCGAGCTGAAGCCGAGCTCGCCCGTTCCCTCTGTAACGCCGAGGACCGGCTGGTTGGTGATGTAGCGCACCGTGCCCGACAGCGAGCCGGAGCCGAAGAGGGTCCCCTGCGGGCCGCGCAGCACCTCGATGCGCGACATGTCGAACAGGTCGAGGTCCGGGGTAAAGAGGGACAGCGAGACGACCGACTCGTCGAGGTAGACGCCGACCTGCTCCTTGACCCCCGGCTGGTCGCGCACGATCTGGCCGGCCGAAACGCCGCGCATCGCGATCTGGCTCTG
>WTGR01000901.1 GCA_011523485.1 Acidobacteriota bacterium | reverse complement strand
CACGCGTACTGTGGTCCTGTTTTTTGGCAAGCTATTTGGCACCCTGTGAGCGACCCCCTTGCGGCGGTCGCTCACACCCCATTTTTCCCTGCGGGAAGGCTCTACGGGCGGTGTCACCAATTGCAGAACTGTGTGTACGTACACTCGGCGAGCCGAGCTCATATCGCCAATTGACGACAGTCCTCTGAAAGGCGCGCCCGACAACCGCTGGACGCCCCCCGGGCTACAGCGAAGCGACGGCGCGAGGCGGCGCATCGGCGGCATCTCGAACAGCGCCGCGGGGTTGCGTATCGTCCTCACTGCGCTCACGCCGAACGGATCGCATCGTCCGCGACGATCGCAACGAGGTTCCCCCGAGCGCAGTCGGCGAGGCGCCATTGCACAGTCGAAACGCCGTTTCCAACGCAAACCGCAACACGCGAGCGTTGCGCTGAAGCGAAGCGACACAACCGACGAATCGGCCGCTTGCCGACCCGGCTATCACGCGAGAATCGGCACCTGGAATCTGGCTCGGAGGGGAATCGGATGCCGTGCCCCATGCCATACAGCGACGTTCCGAACCGGCGCGACGAGCCGAATCATCGACACCCGACCACGATGCAGATAGCCAGACAACGACTAGCCGAAGACGCATCGCATGAACGACGAGGCATGGGGGAGACGCCGCGCCGCCGTGCGGCGGGATCAGCAGCTCGACCTCCGGCTCACCGCAGCCGAGGCCGAGGCGGTCCGTGCCGCAGCCGCCCGCGCCGGTGTGCGGTCCGTGGCCTGGGTCCGGCAGACGGCCCTGGCCGCGGCCGACGCACCCACGCCAGCGCCGACGCCCGCCGAGCACCAGCGCATCGAGCAACCACTCGCGCTGCAGCGCCAAGTCCGGCAGGCCGGCGTGTGCCTGAGCTAGATCGCGCGCCGCCTGCACGCCAGCGCGCCCGCCGCCGACGCGGACTTGCGCGCCGCGGTCGCCGACACCCGGGCCGCGCTCGACGCCGTGCTGCGTGATCAGCTGGCATGATCCTAGCCGATACCCGACGGCCGCGGCGTCGCCAGTCTGGTCGCCCACCTCACCCACGACCAGGTGACCGCCGACGATCCGTGGCCGACGACCGACGAGCGCGTGGCGTGGACCGCCACTCCTGGCGGCTCGCCGACGGCCGACATCGACTTGTGCGTGCGGATGATGCAGGGCAGGGTCGCCGATTCGCCGCTGCTCAAACGCGGGCGGGCGTACCCCGCCCGCGGACGGAAAGCTACGCAACCGGTACGCGCACCTTCACCGCCGCGTGGCCGCCCGGTCAGGCCCCGACCCGCGGCGAACAGCTCGAGCTCGCCGACCGCGCCCTGAGCGCACTCGGCCTCGAAGACCACCTCGCGGTCGTGGTCGCGCACAACGACACCGACCACGCGCACTGGCACCTGGTCGTCTGCCAGGTGCATCCCGATACCGGGAAGGCGGCCTCGCTCGGCCGTTCCGGCCTGCGGCTGTCGAAGGTCGCCAAGCAGTGGGAACGCGAGCACGGCGGCATCGTGATCGACAACCGGATCCGGCGCCGGCAAGCGCGCGAGCGCAACGCCGAGTACGTTGCCGGGCGGATGAGCCACTTCAAACCGGACCGCCGCACGGCGACGCCGCGGGCGAAGGTCGAGCAGCGCGCTGCCGCGCTCAACGCCCGTCCGCCGGCGCGCCCGCGACCTGCACCCGCTGCCGCCCGCCGAACGGTCGCGCGGTCCCGGCCGACGACCTCGAACCGATGGCGAGCACGAGGACTGAGCGCGGGTCTACGAACAGGAACGGCGGACACTCACACCGCCTGCAGACGCGGACCGAGCGGGTTTCGCCAGCGTCTGCAGCGGCGCCTGCGCAAGGCGGGCGCGTCGCGGGACCGGGCGCGAGCCACCGCCGAGCGCCTGGTCCCGCGACCGCGACTACGACACGGCATCCTCTCCGGCGCATCTGGGAGCGCTTCGCGGCCGCAGTCGGCCGGCCGGTCGACCGCTTCGCCGCGCGGCAGGTGCTCGACGCTCGGCCCGCCGCCGCGCGCCTCGAGCGCGTGCTCGACATCCGACGGCAGCTGCGCAATGCTATCGATATCGCGATGGACGCCGTCCTCATCGCCCGCCGCGCTGGCGCGACCGCCGTGCAGAGGGCGAGAAGGTGGATTCCGCACCGAACTCCCACGGATTGCCGCCATCGCGCGGCGCACCGACTGCCGCAGATACCGCACTCGGCCTGGGGCTTCTGACCTCGCACAATCTCTATACCTACTGCCAAAGCTCGGCTCATCAGCATCTCGCGTTCCTCATTCC
>WTGR01000126.1 GCA_011523485.1 Acidobacteriota bacterium | reverse complement strand
ACAGGATCAGGATCCACTGCGCCGCCGGCGCGATGCCGGCCGTCTCGGCCAGCGTCACCGGGAAGATCTCGCCCAGGTAGATGACCGCGTAGAGGATGATCGTCCCGACCACCGTCGGCCAGGTGATCCCGACGCCCACCTTGTAGAGCAGGATGCCGATGCCGACCGCCACGATGACGGCGGTCCAGGCGGGAATGACGCTCGCCGGGGTGTTGATGAATTCGCTGGCGATCGCGACCGCGAAGACCGCGTTCACCATCAGCAGGAGGAAGAAGACGACGATCATGAACAGGTTGCGCGCGCGGTGGCTCACCACCTCGCCGGTCAGCGAGCCGACCGACAGCGCCTTGTTGCGGACGCTGGCCCAGATGGCGCCGAAGTCGTGGACGCCGGCGAAGAACATCGTGCCGATGACCACCCACAGGAACGCCGGCAGCCAGCCCCAGACCACGGCGATGCTCGGGCCGATGATCGGCGCGGCGCCGGCGACGGCCGTGAAGTGATGGCCCCACAGGACCACGCGGTTCGTCGGCACGTAGTCGATATCGTCGCGCATGGCGTGCGCCGGGGTCTTGAAGTCGGGATCGAGCCGGTAGATCTTCTCGGCCATGAACTTCGAGTAGAACCGGTACCCGGAGAAGACAGCGATCAGACCGACTACCGCAAGCACGACGGCGTTCATGGTGTTCCCTCCTTGAGATCGCGGACGGCCGGGTAGCCCGGCAGCCCGCCGGCGGTCCGCACGCCGCGGACGATGGCCTCCCCCGTGACGTCGGCGGCCAGGGCGCCGATCCGCAGCAGGCTGCCGGGGCTCTCCAGGCTGCCGGTCGACAGGGCGAAGATGGCGTCTCCGTCCACCGGGGTGTGCGCCGGACGGACGGCGCGCGCGAGACCGTCGTGCGCCATGCGCGCGACGACGCCGAGTTGCGCCTTGTCGAGCCGGGCGTTGGTGGCGACGACGCCGATCGTCGTGTTCTCGCCGCCCGGCGGCTCGGGCGCGGGCCGGCGCAGGAGGGCGCGGGCGCCGGCCAGGCCCAGGCCGTCGGCGCTCCGCACGCCGGCGACGAGGGTGCCCGTCGCCGGGTCGTACACGTCCCCGACGGCGTTCACTGCCATCAGCGCGGCGACCTGCAGGCCGTCCGGGAGCTCGATCAGCGCCGTCCCGATGCCGCCCTTCATGGCGCGGTCCGGACCGGCCAGCTTGCCGACCGTGGCGCCGGCGCCGGCGCCGACGCTGCCTTCGTGGATGCCGTCGCTGCGGGCGGCCCGCGCCGCCCGGTAGCCGCACTCGGCGTCGGGACGGATCGCGGGATCGCCGACGCCGAGGTCGTAGAGAATCGCGGCCGGGACGATCGGCACGCGCGCCGTCCGCGTCCGGTATCCGATGCCCTGCTCGTCGAGATAGCGCATCACCCCGTCGGCGGCGGCCAGACCGAAGGCACTGCCGCCCGACAGCACGATGGCGTGCACCTGCTGAATGGAGTTGACCGGATCGAGGAGCGCCGTCTCGCGCGTTCCGGGCGACGCTCCCCGCACGTCGACCGCCGCCGCGGCGCCCCCGCGGGTCAGAACGACCGTGCAGCCGGTCGGTCGTGCATCGAGCGTGTGATGGCCGACCTCGATGCCGGCGACGGCGGTCAGCCCGCGAGTCGTCATGGTGGCGTTTTCCAGGCCGGCGCCGGCCCCCGCGGCGGCAACAGCTACGCAGACGACGGCGCCGGCGCGAGCTGCTGAACTCGTCATCGGGCGTCAAATCGTACCCGAAATCGCCGGGCCGCATCTACCGTCAGGCCATCGCCGTACGTGACGAACGGGCGTACAACGCGTTCGGGACATACTGGATGGGATGCTCTACGGCGTCGCGGCCGATCTGCTGGTCGGCGTGCATCTGGCGTTCGTCGGGTTCGTCGTGCTCGGCGGCTTCGCGGTGCCGCGCCGGCCGTGGCTCGCCTGGCTGCACCTGCCGGCGGTCGCGTGGGGCGTCGGCATCGAGTTGACGGGCGCGATCTGTCCGCTGACGCCGTTGGAGCAGTGGCTGCGGTGGCAGGCGGGAGCGACGGGCTACGACGGCGATTTCATCGCGCGCTATCTCCTGCCGGTACTCTACCCGGCCGGACTCACCCGCCAGGCGCAGATCGCGTTGGGCATCGCCGCTTGCGGAATCAACGTGGCCGCCTACGGCTGGTGGCTTCGCACGCTGCGGTCCGGCGGGCCGCGTCCACCGAAGCCCGGGCTGTAGAATTGACGGGATGGAGTGATGTCGTGGGGAGCTATTCTGGCAGCGGCGTGACGCGCGGTCTACGCATGGCCGTCGCGCTGTGCCTGGCGGCGGGGATGTCCACCGCTTGCGGCGGAGCGCCGGCCGATGTGCCGGATGTCTCCACCGGCGGGAGGATCTCCGCGACCGAAGCGCCGGCGGCAGCGGGCGCCGCGGCGACTCTGCCCCGGGGAGACGACGTCACGCCGCGCGCCAGGGTGGTCATTCTGGGAGACTCCCTCACTGCCGGGCTCGGCCTGGACCCCGAGGATGCCTATCCGGCGCGTTTGCAGCAGCGCGTCGACGGCGCCGGCTGGCCGATCGAGATCGCCGCGATGGGCGTCTCGGGAGATACGACGGCGGGCGGTCTCCGCCGGCTTGACTGGGCGCTCGACGGCGATGTGCGGATCCTGGTGGTGGCGCTGGGGGGCAACGACGCATTGCGGGGGCTTCCCGTCGATCAGATGCGGGACAACCTGGAGCGGATCGTCGACCGCGCGCTGGACCGGGGCATCGGGGTCGTGCTGGCCGGCATGGAGGCGCCGCCGAACTTCGGCGCCGCGTACACGTCCAACTTTCGTGAAGTGTTCCGGATGCTGGCGGAGAGCCGCGACGTGACGTTCGTACCGTTCCTGCTCGAGGGGGTGGCGGGCGTTCCGGATCTGAACCAGGCGGACGGGATTCACCCGAACGAGGCCGGCGCGGCCCGCGTCGCCGAGCATCTCTGGCCCGCGCTCGAGCCGCTCCTGCGGCGGGTGGCGGCAGAGCAGGAGGTCGACCCTTGAGTCCGATGATCGAGCTGCGCGGCGTCTCGAAGACGGTGCAGAGCGGCGACCGCGCGCTGACCATCCTCCATCCGCTGGACCTGTCCGTGCCGGCGGGGCAGTCGCTGTCCATCGTCGGTCCCTCGGGCAGCGGCAAGTCGACGCTGCTCGGTCTGATCGCGGGGCTCGACACCCCGTCGACCGGCAAGGTCCTGATCGGCGGCACCGAGATTACGGCCCTCGACGAGGATCAGCTCGCGCGGCTCCGCGGGGCGCGAATCGGCTTCGTGTTCCAGTTCTTCCACCTGATCCCCTCGCTCACCGCGCTCGAGAACGTGATGGTGCCGCTGGAGATCGCCGGCGTCGCGAATCCGTCCGGGAAGGGGCGCCGGCTGCTGGCCGACGTCGGCCTCACCGAGCGCGGGCATCACTACCCGTCGCAACTGTCCGGGGGCGAGCAGCAGCGGGTCGCCATCGCGCGGGCGCTGGCCAACGACCCGCCGCTGCTGCTGGCCGACGAGCCGACCGGCAATCTCGACAGCACGAACGGGCGCCACGTCATCGACCTGCTGGTCGACATCAATCGGACCCGCGGCACGACGCTCATGCTCGTGACCCACGACCAGGAGCTGGCCGGCTGCACGGACGTCACGCTGGCGATGCGCGATGGCCGGACGGAGCGCGTCGCCTCCCCGGAAGCCGTACTGGAGCCGGCCGGCGCGGTCGCCGGCTGATCGGGTTACCGACCATGACCTTTGTCCTGCGCATGGCGTACAGGGAGCTGCGGGCGTCCTGGCGCCGGTTGATCTTCTTCTTCTGCTGCGTCGCCATCGGGGTCGGCGGCATCGTCGCCCTCCGGTCGCTGGTGCAGAACGTTCGCACGGCGCTGGCCGCCGAGGCGCGCAGCCTGACCGCCGGGGACATCTATGTCCGCACCGACCAGCCCTGGTCCGACGAGGTGCTGGGCCGCATCGAGGCGCGCGCGGCGGAGGTCGCGGGGACCGAGCTCACCGAAACGGTCGACACCGTCACGATGGCGCGCCTGCCGGCCGGAGCCGGCGCCCGGACGAAGATCGTGGAGGTGCGCGGCGTCGAAACGGCTTTTCCCTTCTACGGCCGCTTCACGCTGCAGAGCGGCGCCGCGTACTCGCCGGCTCTGCTGCGGGGCCGCGGCGCGCTCGTGGGACGGGAGCTGTTGCCGCAGCTCGGCGTTGCGGTCGGCGACGAGATCCTGATCGGGGACGAGACGTTCACGATTCGGGACGCCATCGTGACCGAGCCGGGCCGTCAGCTCGGCGGTTTCAGCCTCGGGCCGCGCGTGCTGGTGGCGCACGATGCGCTGGCCGAGACCGGCCTGATCGAGTTCGGGAGCCGCGTCGAACGGCAGATGCTGCTGCGCGTGCAGGAGGAAGAGTCCATCGAGCCGCTGGTGGATGGACTGCGCGAGGACCTGCAGGAAGCGTTCGTCCGCATCGGCTCGTACCGGCGGACGGAGAACCGCATCGAGCGGAACTTCTCGCGCGCCGAGAACTACCTCAGCCTGATCGGCTTCGTCATCGTCATCCTGGGCGGGATCGGCGTCTGGAGCGTGACGCGGGTCTTCGTGCAGCAACGGCTCCGCAGCGCGGCCATCCTGAAGTGCCTGGGCGCCACGGCGGCCGGCGTGCTGGCCGTCTACGTGGTGCAGGTCGCCCTGCTGGGGCTCGGCGGAGCGCTGCTCGGTATCGGCGTCGCCTGGGGGGTGCTGGCGTCCGTGCCCGACTCCCTGGCGGCGCAGGCGGCGGCGACCACGGGCTTCGAGGTCGTCTCGACCGACCTGACGTTCTCGGCGATCCTGCAGGGGCTGGCGGTGGGGCTGCTCGTCTCGCTGCTCTTCGCCCTGGTGCCGCTGCTCGACACCCGGCACGCCAAGCCGCTGCTGCTGCTGCGGCAGGGGGAGGCGCCGTCGGCGGCCCCCCGCGACCCGTTGCGCCTGGCCGCCACGGTGTTCGTGGGCCTGGGGCTGGTCGGGGTCGCGGCCTGGCAGGCCGCCTCCCTCGAGGTCGGCGCCTACGTGGCCGGCGGGTTCATCGGCGTCGCCGGAGCGCTGCATCTGCTGGGCCGGGCCCTGGTCCGCATGACGCGGCCACTCGAGGCGGCGCGCTGGTTCCCGCTGCGGCACGCCGCGCTGAACCTGCGCCGTCCGGGCAACCAGACACGCGTCGTTCTTCTCGCGGTGGGGCTGGGCAGCTTCTTCATCATCGGCGTGCACGCGGTGCAGGCGAACCTGTTGGCGTCGTTCTCGCTCGAGCTGCGGGACGACATGCCCGACATGTTTCTCATCGACGTGCAGCAGGACCAGGCGGACGGGGTGGCGCGCATTCTCCGGGACGCCGGCGTCGGCGGCCAGGGGGAGGGCGGAGATCCGGTCCTGTTGCCGGTGCTGCGCGCCCGGGTGACGGCGGTGACCGGCCCCGAAACGTCCATCGAGGGGCGCCGCGCGGTACGGCGCGCGGGATTCGGGCGCGAGTACACCGTGACCTACCGCGAGCGGCTGGAAGAGAACGAGAGGATCGTCGCCGGTGCGTTCTGGGATGCCGCGGCCGCGGGTCCGCCGGAGGTCTCCATCGAGGACAGCCTGGTGGAGCGGGGCATGCGGCTCGGCGACACGGTCCGGTTCGACGTGCTGGGCCGCCCGATCGAGGCGCGCGTGACGAGCGTGCGCGCCGTCGACTGGGACGACTCCCGCAGCGGCGGCTTCATGTTCCTGTTCAGCCCCGGCACGTTCGACGGCGCCCCTCACAGCTACATCAGCTTCCTGCGGGGGCCGGCGGAGCCCGATGCGCGCGGTGCGCTGCAGCGGAACCTCGTGGACAGCTACCCGAACGTCTCGGTCATCGACGGGCTGGAGATCATCCGGACGTTCCGCCGGGTGCTCGACTACGTCACGCTGGCCGTCAGCGTGGTCGGAGCCATCGCTTTGCTGGCCGGCGGCCTGATCCTGGTCGGCTCGGTGGCGATGACGAAGTTCCAGCGGCTCTTCGACGCCGCGGTGTTCAAGACGCTCGGCGCGAACACCCGCCTGATCGCCGTGATGTACGTGTTCGAGTACGGCGTGCTGGGGACGCTGGCCGGCCTGGTCGGCTCGATCGGCGCGCTCGCCCTGACCTGGGCGCTCACCCGACAGGTGCTCGACGTACCCTGGACGCCGGCCCCGGCGATCAACATCGGCGGCATGCTGGTGACGGCCGTCGTCGTGCTGGTGGTCGGCGTCGCATCCAGCGTGGACGTGCTGCGCCGCAAGCCGCTGCTGACCCTGCGGACCGAGTAGCCGGGCCCGGCGAGCGGCGAACGAAGCGTGCCAGCTTGCTAGCGCCCCGAGACGCCTCGCTGGCTCGGCGTTTCGGCCCATCCCCACCGCTCCAGGAGCCTGCGCCGCAACACTTCGCTTCGCTTGCGTTCTGCGGCGCAAGCTCCTAGACTTCCCGATTACGCTGCCGGCGAGCCGCCGAATAGAGGAGGAGCCGGGTCATGGAAGAAGCCGTCTACAAGGACGCGTTGATAAGGAAGCGTGCGGAGATCATCGCCGAGCGCGGCGCCAAGTCGTTCTCGACGCCGATGGACAACAACACCCGCCAGGGCGACATGGCCGATCAGGCCAGCGGCAACAACGAGGTCCACATCCAGCTCAAGCTGAAGCAGACCGACGCCAAGATCCTGAAGGCGATAGAAGAGGCGTTGCTGCGCATCGATCAGGGAATCTACGGCGTCTGCCGCGACTGCGGCGAGCCGATTGCGCCCGCCCGCCTCAACGCGATTCCCTGGACGCGGGTCTGCATCACTTGCAAGGCGAAGCAGCAGTAGAGGCGGGGAGCCACACGCCGGGCGCTCATCGCATTACCGCCGTCGCCCTCGGCAGCAACCAGGGCGACCGGGCCGGTCACCTTGCATTCGCCGTTTCCGCGCTGGGGGACCTGCTTGCGGACATCCGCGTGTCGCCGTTCGTCGAGACCGCGCCGGTCGGCGTGCCGCCCCAGGCCTGGTTCCTCAACGCCGCGGCGGTCGGCGCCTGCGCCCTGGCGCCGCCGGCGCTGCTGGCCGGCCTCATGCGTATCGAAAGCGCGCGCGGGCGGCAGAGACCCTTCCCCGGGGCGCCGCGGACTCTCGATCTCGACATCATCCTGATGGGCGAGATCGTCGTCCGCCGGTCCGACTTGCACGTCCCGCACCCGCGGTTCCGGCAGCGGCGGTTCGTGCTGGAGCCGCTGGCCGCGATCGCGCCCGACCTCAGGGACCCGGTTACGCGCCGGACCGTTCGCGAGCTGCTGGACGATCTCGGCACGCCGGGAGCATGCGCCGCAGGCTGATCAAGCCTTCCTGAAGCGCGCGTCGAGGCTCCAGGCGCCGGGTCCGGCCGACGCGAGGTACAGGAACAGGAAGCAATAGAGAACCGCCGGCTCTCCCTGGTTGGCGACGGGAAAGAGGAACTGTCCCTGGCGCGCCACGTGGCCCATGAAGTAGGCCGCGGCCATCTCGCCGCTGGCGATGAACGCCGCCGGCCGGGTGAACAGGCCCAAGGCGATGAGCGCGCCGCCGACGGTCTCGATCAGCGCCGCAAGGCCGAGCAGCGAGACCAGCTCCATCTGCTGGCCCCCGAGCACGCCGAACAGCTTCTGCAGGCCGTGCAGCATGAAGAGGTAGCCGGCGACGATGCGGAGCGTATCGTGGATGCACTCCGCGTAGGGATCGAGGAAACGCATCATCGAGGCACTTCCTTTCGATAGACGAGCGTCGACGCCATTTCGCCGAACGGGAGCATGCGTACCGATTGTACCGTGAGGGTGAGGCCGTCGGCGCTCAGCGACCGCTGCTCGATGATGTCCATCGAGAAGTCGCCCCGCGGCGTCGACCTCTCCATCGTGCCCACGGTGAGAAGCATGGCGCCGTCCCAGCTCGAGGTGGTCACCAGGTCGCCCCCCGGGCCGGAGCTGGTGCTCTCGCTGCCGTCGAGGCGGTAGCCGACCGCGCGGCTTCCGCGCGGCGTCTGCTGCTCGATGGTGAGCACGTCGGACGACTGCGTGATGACCAGCGTGGCGGCCGCGCCGCCGAACCCGCCGGGGCCTCCCCGGCGCCCGGCGCCGCCGCGTCCCGGACCGCCGCGCCTGCCGCCTCCGCGCCCTCCGCCGAACTCGGGGATCTCGCTGGCGTCACGATCGAGCAGCCAGGTGCCGGAGAAATCGGGTTGCTGCGCCGGTGCGGGCGTCGCGACGAGCGCGGCGAGCGCGCCGGCGAGAACGACATGCGTGGCCTTCATGGTGCGTCTCCTGACGGCGTTCGTGATTGGCCTCCGCTATTCGAAGCGGAGCGATTCGATGGGGTCGAGCTGCGCCGCCTTGCGGGCGGGGTAGAAGCCGAAGAAGATGCCGGTCGCGGCGGCGAAGCCGACGGCTACGACCACCGCGTCCGCCGGGACCGAGGTCGGCCAGGCGAGGAACTGGGTCAGGCCCTCCGACAGGCTGAACCCGAGCCCGACCCCGACCAGCCCGCCGGCCAGGCTCAGGACGATCGCCTCGACCAGGAACTGCAGCAGGACGTCGCGTCCCTTGGCGCCGACCGCCATGCGCAGGCCGATCTCCCGGGTCCGCTCGGTCACCGACACCAGCATGATGTTCATGATGCCGATGCCGCCGACGATCAGCGAGACGCCGGCGATGCTGGCCAGCAGGCCGGTCATCGTCTGGGTCGTCTGCGTCCGCATGCTCGTCATGTCCTCCTGCGTGCGGACCATGAAGTCGTTGTCCTCGCCCGGCCCGAGGCCGTGCTCCTCGCGCAGCACCGCGGTGATCTCGTCGGCCACGGCGTTGATGCGGTCGGCCGAGGCGGCCGAGATGGTGATCTCGGAGATGTTGGTCCCGTCGCGTCCGCGCAGCTTCTTGTTGACGGTGGTGTAGGGCACGAAGATGGCGTCGTCCTGGTCCTCGCCGAACTGTCCCGAGCCCTTGGAGGCCATGACCCCGAGCACCTGGAACGACTGGTTGCGGATGCGCATGCGGGCGCCGACCGGGTCCACGCCCTCGCCGAACAGGTTGTCGCGGACGACGGATCCCAGCACCGCGACCTTCGCCGCGCTCTGGACGTGGGTCGTCGTGAAGAAGGTGCCGAGCTGGATGTCCCAGAAACGGATCTGCGGGAACTCGATGTCCGTGCCCTGGATGGTCGTGTTCCAGTTCTGGCCGGCCGCGACGACCTGGTCCCGCGTCCGGACGCCCGCGGCCAGATACTGCGCCTCCGGCACCCGCTCGCGGATCGCGTCGACGTCGTCCGCCTTCAACCGCGGCGACTGGCCCATGCCCATGCTGATCCCCCCGCGGCGGTAGTTCCCGGCGCGGACCATGATCATGTTCGTGCCGGCGGACCGGATCTGGGTCTCGATCTCCTGCTGCGCGCCCCTGCCGAGGGCGACCATCGTGATGACGGCGGCAACCCCGATGATCATGCCCAGCATGGTCAGGCTGGTGCGCATCTTGTTGCGGCCGAGCGCCTTGAGCGCGACGCGGA
>WTGR01000344.1 GCA_011523485.1 Acidobacteriota bacterium | reverse complement strand
CCCGGCGGACCTCGCCGGGCTGGATGCGCGGGTTGATCCAGGTCACCTCGCTCGCATCCGGCGCGACGGCGGTATCGACCAGCAGCCGCTCGAACGGATGGTCGAGGTCCCAACTGTCGTTCAGGTGCTGGTAGTACCAGACGATCTCGCCGGTGTCGGCGTCCAGCGCCAGGGTGGAGTTGTGGTAGAGGTGCTTGTTGTCCACGCCGCCCAGCATGAACTTGGGCGCCGGCGAGGTGACCGAGGTCCCGACGTAGACCAGGTTCAGCTCGGGATCGAAGCTCGGCACCATCCACGAGCCGACGTGGGCGCGCTCCTCGTAGGGCACGCCGCCCCACGACTCGTCGCCCGGCTCGCCGGGGGCCGGGATGAGGCGGCGCCTCCACAGCTCCTCGCCGGTCTCGGCGTCGTGGGCCATGATGACGCAGGCTTCGGGACCGCGAAGCGGCCGGCAACTGCGGCCGGAGATCACCTTGCCGTTGGCGACGATCGGGCCGGCCGAGTGCCGGGCGGGATTCTGCGTGTAGTCGAAGAGCTGCGTCTCCCACACCAGCTCGCCGGTGGTCGCGTTCAGCGCGAAGGCGTAGTCGTCGTTGGCGGTGTCGATGATCATGTCGTCCCAGATCGCGATGTTGCGGTTGACGCTGATCAGCCCGCCCAGGTAGTCGTTGACGTCGTCGGGGATGTCGCGCCGGTACTCCCACCGCAGATCGCCGGTGACCGCGTCGATGGCCTGGATGATGTCGTTCGGATTCGGCATGTATAGCGTGCCGCCATACGCGATCGGCGTGCCCTGCTGCGCGCCCGGCCCGAGGGCCCGGGTCCAGACCATGCGCAGGTCGCCGACGTTGTCGCGATCGATCTGATCCAGCGGGCTGTAGCCCCAGCCGTCGAGCGTCCGGCGCCACATCAGCCAGTCGCCGTCCGCCGGGTTCTGCAGCATGGCGTCGGTGACGGGAACGAATTCGGTGTCCGCCGGGCTCTGAGCCGCCACGGGACCGGCGGTCGCCAACAGGAGCGCGGCGGCCAGCAGGGAAGCGCGGCGGCCGACTCGAATCGATTGGTGCATGTCGGGACTCCTTCGTTGCGCACGGTACCACACAGCCGCGCCCGCGATCGGCCGGCGACCGGGCTATGCTTGACCTGCTGCCGGTCGCGGGGTCGGCCGGCGGCTCCCGCGCCGCCGGCAGGGCGCCCATCGGGGGAACGGGAGGGAACGATGAGATTCTCCGCGGCCCGTATGCGGTCGGCATCGCTCGTCGCGCTCGCCCTGACGCAGACGGCCGCCGCAGGCAGCGCGCAGGAGCCCTCGTTGGCTGCCGTGCTGACGCAGGCGACCCATTACGTCGACGAGCTGCACCGGGAGCTCGCCGGCGTGGTGATGGAGGAACGGTACGAGCAGCGTTCGCGGGTGCCGCCCCAGTACGCCAGGCAGATTCCGCGAATCGGTCGCGTGACGCTCCTTTCGGACTACCTCCTCGTGCAGCCCCGGGGATCCGAAAGTCATCTGGGCTTCCGGGATGTCTTCGCCGTCAACGGACGAGCCGTTCGCGACCGCGAGGAACGCCTGACGGAGCTCTTTCTCGACCGCTCCGCATCGGTGGACCGGCGGATCCGGGAAATCGTGGCCGACAGCGCCCGCTACAACGTCGGCGACGTCGAGCGCAACATCAACACGCCGACCATGGCCTTGCTCTTTCTCAGCTCCGCGTACAAGGACCGATTCGAGTTCCGCCGCGGAACCGACGCCACGACCAGCCTGCGAATCGATGCTCCCGAACGCGGCCTGGGCCTGTGGGTCGTCGACTACGAGGAAACGGGAGCGACCACCGTGATTCGCGGGCGGGACGATCAGCGCCTGCCCGTCCGGGGGCGCTACTGGATCGAACCGGCGACCGGCCGCGTGTTCCTCAGCGAGCTCGTCCTGGACGCCGACACCCTCGAGGCGCTCATCACCGTCCGCTACGAGGCGAACGACGCGCTCGGGCACTTCGTGCCGGTCGAGATGCGGGAGCGCTTCCGCAATCTCCTGTCCGGGTCTCTCGTCGAGGGCACGGCGACGTACAGCCGCTTTCGCCGGTTCCAGGTGCTCGTCGAGGAGTCCGCGCCGTTCCGCAACTGAGTCCGTCGCGCGGCGGCGCCGGGCGCGGCTCGCGGGGGCGTCCTGTCGAGCGCGGCTGCTCGACGGTGGCTCGCTTCGCCCGACGGCGGTATAGTCGCCTGAAGCCCATGGGTCGACGTTGGACACGGACCGGCATCGTTTCCTGCGCGGCGCGCCGGTGGTCGCGCCTGGCAGTCGGCGCGGCGCCGGCGGCGGGCGTTGCCCTGACGCTGGCCCTGGTGTCCGCAGGCCCCGGTCGGGCCCAGGAACCCTCGCTGCCGCAGATGCTCGCGCGGGCCACCGAGTACGTCGAGGAGCTGCACGCGCAGCTCTCCGGCGTGGTGATGGAGGAGCGCTATCAGCAGCGGGCGGCGGCGCCGGGCTTTGGATTCGGGAACGATTCCTACGAGCGGGTCACCCTGCGCTCGGACTATCTCCTGGTGCGTCCGGAAGGCTCCGAGCGGTACTTCGGCTTCCGGGACGTCTTCGAGGCCAACGGCAGCCGGGTGCGCGATCGGGAGGAGCGGCTGACGCAGCTCTTTCTCGACGGCCGGTCGACGGTGGACCGGCGCGTGCAGGGCATCCTGACCGACAGCGCGCGCTACAACGTCGGCGACATCCAGCGCAACACCAACACGCCGACCCTGGCGCTGCTCTTCCTGCGGCAGTCGTACAAGCCGCGGTTCGAGTTCGAACGCGTGCGAGACAGGTCTCCGAGCCTCGGGATCGACGAGCCGGACGGCGACGACATCTGGGTGATCGCATATCGGGAGACCTGGCCGACCACCGTGATCCGCCGCCGTCGAGGCGGCAACCTGCCGGCCGGGGGCCGCTACTGGATCGACCCGCGCACGGGCCGCGTCCTGGTCACGGAGCTCGCGCTGGAGGACGAAGGGCTCGAGTCGCTGGTCACCGTCCGCTACGAGAGGCCGGACGAACTGGACCACCTGGTGCCGGTCGAGATGCGGGAGCGGTACCACAATCGCCGGAGCGGCTCGCGCGTGGAGGGCACGGCGACCTACAGCCGCTTCCGGCGTTTCCAGGTGGTCGTGGAGGAATCGGCGCCGTTTCGGGACTGATCGAGCGCGCGGGCCGTCGTCCGGGCCACTCCTGTGACAGGCGGGACGGAGGCGAACATGGACCACAAGGCCGCCAGGGGCAGCGCGGCGCCCGCCGGGATTCGGACCTTGATTCCGTTGTTGGCGTTGACCCTCGCCCCGGCGCTGCCGGGTCTGGCGCAGGAGCCGTCGCTCTGGCTCGTGCTCGTCCGTGCGACCCACTACGTCGAGCAGCTTCACGCGCAGCTTTCGGGCGTCGTGATGGAGGAGCGGTACGAGCAGCGGGCCACGCAGTCCGGCGTCTTCCAGCGGCGCGGGAACGACGCCGTCCAACGCGCTACGCTGCGTTCGGATTATCTGCTGGTCCAGCCGGAAGGCGCCCGCCGGCACTTCGGCTTCCGGGACGTCTTCGAAGCCAACGGCAGCCGGGTCCGGGATCGCGACGATCGGCTGGCCGAGCTGTTTCTCGACACGGGGGCGTCGCTCGACGACCGGGTGCGGGGGATTCTGGCGGAGAGTTCGCGCTACAACGTCGGCGACGTCCGGCGCACCACCAACACGCCGACCTTCGCGCTCCTCTTTCTGCGCGAGTCGTACAAGCGGCGGTTCGCGTTCGAACGCGTAGCGGACCGACCCCCGGGCCTGGGCGTCGACCTGCCGGAGAGCGCCGGCGTGTGGGTCGTCGCCTACCGGGAGACGGCGCCGACCACCGTGGTCCGCGGGGGCGATCGCGAGAACGTGCCCGCGCGAGGCCACTTCTGGATCGAGGCCGCGAGCGGCCGCGTGCTGGCCAGCGAGCTGGTTCTCGACGGCAACGACGTCGAATCGCTCGTCGCGGTCCGCTACGGGATGCCCGCCGAGCTGGAGCACCCCGCACCGGTGGAGATGCGCGAGCGCTACCTCAATCTGGAGAGCGGCTCGGAGGTCGAAGGCGTGGCCACCTACAGTCGCTACCGCCGCTTCCGCGTGGTGGTCGACGAGTCCGAGCCGTTCCGCAACTGACCGACCGGCCCGCCGTTGCCACCGCGTCTCCCGCGCCGCGTCGGTCCGCGGGCGCTTCGACTGCGTGCTACTCTGCGCGCGGAAGCGGACTCGCCGAAGGAGAGAGCGGATGATCAGGGCCAGCTACACGCTGCGGGCGGCAACGGCAATCGCAATCTCGGCCGCGCTCGGTGCGCCGGCCGCCGCCGGCGCGCAGGAGGACGGCGGCTTGCCGGCGATCGAGTCGCGCACGGCCGGGTTCGAGCGGCTCGACGGCTTCTTCCCGCTCTACTGGGACGACGACGCGGGGACGCTCTGGCTCGAGATCGGGCGCCTCGGCGTCGAGGTGCTCTACGTCAACGCGCTCGCCGCCGGGGTGGGATCGAACGATATCGGTCTGGACCGCGGGCAGCTCGGCGGCACGCGCATCGTGCGGTTCGAGCGGGTCGGCCGCAAGATCCTGATGGTCCAGCCGAACTACGCCTACCGCGCAACCACTTCGAATCCGGACGAACGGCGGGCGGTGGAGGACGCCTTCGCCACCTCGATTCTGTTCGGGTTCACGGCCGCCGCGCGCACCGACGATCGTTTCCTCGTCGACGCCACGCCGTTCCTGCTGCGGGACGTCCACGGCGTCGCGGATCGCCTGCCCGGCGCGTACCGGCTCGACGGCCGGCGCAGCGCCGTCCACCTCGCCCGGACGATGGCGTTTCCGGAGAACACCGAGATGGAGGCCACGCTCACGTTCGCGCGCGAGAGCCGCGGGGACGGACCCGGCTTCGGACGCGGCTCGATCGACGCGGTGACTCCCAGCGCGGAAGCGGTGACGGTGCGGCAGCGGCAGTCCTTCATCGCGCTCCCCGATGATGGCTACACGCCGCGGGCCTACGATCCGCGCGCCGGGTACGGCGCGGTTTCCTACGTCGACTACGCGGCCCCGCTCGGCGAGCCGCTGACCCGGCGCTACCTGCGCCGGCATCGCCTGGAGAAGCGCGACCCGGGCGCGGAGACCAGCGAGGCGGTCGAGCCCATCGTCTACTACCTGGATCGGGGCACGCCGGAGCCGATCCGCTCGGCGCTGCTGGACGGCGCACGCTGGTGGAACCAGGCGTTCGAGGCGGCCGGGTACCGGGACGCCTTCCGCGTGGAGCTGATGCCGGAGGGGGCCGATCCGCTAGACGTGCGCTACAACGTCATCCAGTGGGTGCACCGCTCCACGCGGGGCTGGAGCTACGGCAGCTCGGTGACCGATCCGCGCACGGGCGAGATCATCAAGGGACACGTCACGCTCGGTTCCCTGCGCGTCCGGCAGGACTACCTGATCGCCGAGGGACTGCTCTCGCCCTATCTCCGCGGTGACGAGGAAGTGCCCGAGCTGGCGGATCTGGCGCTGGCGCGGATCCGCCAGTTGTCCGCGCACGAGGTAGGGCACACCCTGGGGCTCGGCCACAACTACTATGCGAGCAGTCAGGGGCGGATCTCGGTCATGGACTACCCGCACCCGCTCGTGACGCTGGGACCGGACGCGCAGATCGACCTGTCGGACGCCTACGACGTCGGCATCGGGGAATGGGACGAAGTGGCCATCGCCTATGGCTACCAGGACTATCCGGACGGGACCGACACGGCGGCCGCGCTGCAGCGGGTGCTCGACGAGGCGTGGGACGAGGACCTGCGCTACCTGACGAACCAGGATGCCGCCGCGCACCCGCGGGTCCACCTGTGGGCCAACGGCGCCGACCCCGCCCGCGAGCTGGAGCGGATGCTGCAAGTGCGCCGCGTCGCCCTCGACCGCTTCGGCGAGAGCGCGATTCCCGCCGGACGCCCGCTGGCGACGCTGGAGGAAGCGCTGGTGCCGCTCTACCTTCACCACCGTTACCAGATAGACGCCGCGGCGTCCGCGCTCGGCGGCATGGACTATGTCTACGCGATGCGGGGCGACGGCCGCGTGCCGGTGACGCCGGTTCCGGGTGACCGGCAGCGCGCGGCGCTGGCCGCATTGCTGCGGACGCTCGACCCGGCGGAGTTGACGCTGCCGGAAAGCGTGCTGCGCTCGATCCCGCCGCGGCCGCCGGGACACGGCCTGCACCGGGAGCTGTTCCCCCGCCGCACCGGCCCGGCGTTCGATGCCCTGACGCCGGCAATCGTCGCGGCGGACCTGACCGTCTCGCGGATGCTCGTCCCGTCCCGGGCCGCCCGCCTGGTCGAGCAGGCCATGCTCGACGACGCCTTGCCGGACCTGGAGGAGGTACTGGAAGCGCTGGTGGAGGGTGTCTTCGACGGGCCGGCCGAATCCGCATACGCGCGCGCGGTCCGGCGGGCGGTGCAGCGGGTCGTCGTCGAGCGGCTGATGGGGCTCGCCGAGGGCGCTCCCATGTCGGAGGTGCGCGCGCACGCCACGGAAGCGTTGGAGCGCATCCCCGCGCTCGACTCCGGGCGGTTCCCGACCGATACCCACAATCGATTGCTGCGGCGCGAGATCGAGCGCTTCATCGAGCGACCGGGCGGTCCCGTTCCGAGTCCGGCCGCGCCCATGCCTGTCGCGCCTCCGGGCAGCCCGATCGGCACCCCGGCGCTGGACTGGCTGCGCGGGTCGAGCCAGGTTTGCGCCTGGGAATGGCGGCCGGGATTCTGATGCCCAACCCTTCGCGGCGATCCCGTATACTGGAAGTGTCTCTCTTCCGAACCCCCCGCCAGGAAGGGCAGGGCAGTCGTGAGTCATCTCGTGGCCGAAGTCTACGAAGCGTTCCGCGCGGCGGGAGTCGCCGACTCCACCGCCAAGGCGGCGGCAGGTGCGATCCCGCTGGCGCACGACGTCGCCACCCGCATCGACATCGAACGTGTGCGGCAGGAGATAGCCGAGTTCAAGGCCGACATCTATCGCGCACTGTGGCTTCAGGGTCTTGGAATCGTGACGTTGACCGTGGCCCTGCTCCGGATTCTCCCGTAGCGGCGCAGTCCCTTCGACTCCGTACGATTCGCTTCGACCGGGGTACCATTGCGTCCGGGAACCGAGCGGTCGCGGAGGAAGCCGCTCGACGGTTGAGAGAATCCGGGCACCGTTTTGAGGAGTACGAACCATGAAGAGATCACGGCTGGTTCAGGTCGCAGCGTTGGTCGCGGTCGCGGCGACCTGCGGATTGCCGTCCGCCGGCGCGGCGCCCGCGGCGGCGCAACAGGCCGACGTACCCGCGCTGCCGGCGCCCGACCTGTACGCCGGTTCGCCCTATCTGCGTGAGCTGCGAAACACCCTGGTCTACGGCGAGGTCTGGGAGCGTCCCTACCTGTCGAAGCGGGATCGCAGCCTGATCACCATCGCCGTCCTGCAGGCCCTGGCCCGCGAGGAGCTGGCGATCCACATCCCGCGCGGCCTCGACAACGGGCTGACGCCGGAGGAGATCTCCGAGATCATCCTGCACGTCACCTTCTACGCCGGTTGGCCGACCGGGGTGCAGGCGTCCCTGACGGCGGCCGAGGCGTTCGAGGCGCGGGGGCTGGCCCTGGGCGACCTGCCGCGCGCCCCCGATCTCGAGGAAGCGGTGACGACCCCCGGCGGCCTGAGCGACGCGTACGCGGCGGTGCCGCGGCTCGGGGCGTTGCGGAACAGCCTGCTCTACGGCGACATCTGGGAGCGGCCGACGCTGTCGAAGCGGGACCGCAGCCTCGTCACGGTGGCGGTGAACCAGGCGCTCTACGTCACCAACGAGTTGCGGCTGCACATCGATCGCGCCCTGGACCAGAACGGCGTCACCCCGCAGGAGCTGTCCGAGGTGGTCCTGCACGTGACGTTCTACGCCGGCTGGCCGGCCGCCGTGAACGCCGGGCGCCTGCTGACCGCGGCGTTCCGGGCCCGCGACGTGGAGTTCGCGAATCTCAAGTAGCGTTGACGTCAGGCTGACGGCGCATGCCGGATATGCCGGATGACTTTCGAGTTCGACCACCGTAAGTCTTCCGCCAACCCGGAGCAAGCACGGGATCGACTTCGTCGACGCGCAAGACATCTGGCACGATCCGGATCGGATGGAGGTTGCAGCCAGGAGCACGGACGAGCCGCGCTGGCAGGTCGTCGGCGCAGTCGGACGTACGGTATGGTCGGCCTTTATCACCTATCGCCATGAACGAATCCGCATCATCTCGGTCAGACGGGCGCGGCGGGAAGAGAGGGCAAGGTACCTCGGTCGCTGAGAAGTCGAGCGCGGCTCGATTGGATGAGCTTCACGACTCTGGCGCCGACATGACGCCCCACCTGGATCTCGACAGCGCGCGACGGCCCGGCCGCGAGACCCGGCGCGTCAACGTGGAGTTCCCAGTCGACTTGCTCGGTGAGATCGACCGGGAGGCTCGACGACTGGGGGTGACGCGCCAGGCATTCATCAAGTTGCGTCTGGCGGACACGCTGCCCTCGCATCGTGGTGCGCGGCGGTGAGAGCGGGTACGCCGAAGGCAGTCCTGGCGCACGGAGCGCGAGTCGAATGAGGCACAACACGTCGTTGCTGGCGCAAGCACTCTTCGTCGCTTGGCTGGCTGCGGTCGCGACATACGCCCAGCAGGGCGCGACCGGCGGCGAGTGGCACTCCTACGCGGCGGACGCGTGGGGCACGAAGTACTCGCCGCTGGACCAGATCGACGGCGACAACTTCGGCGACCTGGAGTTGGCGTGGCGCTGGCGCACCGCCGATTCCCATCTGCCGATCGAAGACGAGAACGGCATCTCGCTCGTTGCCGCCGAGACCGTCTTCGCGCAACTGGAAGCCGAGAACCCAGACCTCTGGGTGACGCGGCCGGGCATCGCCCGCCTGTCGGCGACCCCGCTGATGGTGGACGGCGTGCTGTACCTGGCCACGCCGCTGTACCAGGCGGCCGCGATCGACGCCCGAACGGGGGAGACGCTCTGGGTCCACAACCCGCGGGTCTACCAGTCCGGCAGCCCGCCGCTGCCGTCTCCCTGGAACCACCGCGGTGTGGCCTATTGGGAGGACGAGGACGGCGACACGGCGCGCATCATCTGGGGCACCGGCGACGGCTACCTGACGGCGGTCGACGCGCGGACCGGGTTACCGGCGACGGACTTCGGCGACAACGGGCGGGTGAGCCTGGAGGAGGGGGTCCCGAGGGCGCGCGAGAACCCGAGCCGCCTGCCGCCGCCGTCTCGCTCGCCGCCGCTCGTGGTCGGCGATACGATCATCGTCGGCTCGTCGGTGCACGACTACCTGCTCCGGAGGGAGAACGCGCCGGGCTTCGCCCGCGCCTACGACGCGCGGACGGGCCGGCACAAGTGGGACTTCCACACCGTGCCGCAGAGCGCCGACGAATTCGGATCCGACACGTGGCTGAACGAGGCGTGGCGCTACTCGGGCAACACCAACGTCTGGGGCAACATCGCGGCGGACCCGGAGCTCGGCTACGTCTACCTGCCGA
>WTGR01000093.1 GCA_011523485.1 Acidobacteriota bacterium | reverse complement strand
GGGGAGGGCGGGCGCGCAGCCGATGCCCGAGTCGCATACGGAGAGGGCCACCGGCGGTTCGCGGGTTCCACCTACGACCCGGTCAGCCATTGCCGAGCTGCGGCGGTGTTCAGGTTCTTTCAGGAGCAGGAGCTGAATGTGGAGCGGCTGCGCGGCATCAGCCTGAGCCAGATCCGGCGGCTGGCGGCGGGTGTGGACGCGCTGGACGCGGATCCGGCCGTCCTCAACAGGAATCGCACCGTGCGTTTGTCCCGCCGTGGCGGCTTTCTGACCATGGAGACGCCCCGCGCCGGTGAGATATGCTGCAAGCTGCGCGGGCTCGGCGTCTACGCGGACTTCCGGGGCCGGGTGCTGCGCCTGGGTCCCGCGCCGTACGTCACCGCGGGGCAGCTGGATGAGGCGGTCGCCGCGCTGGGCGAGGTGGTCAAGGGCTGACGAGGCCCTCCAGCCGGGCGGGATCCCTCGGCAACCCCGCCGACAGCACCTCCACCCCGTCATCCGTCACCAGCACCACCTCCTCGACGAACACCGAGACCCCGATCTCGTGGTTGTAGTACCACGGCTCCACCGTGAAGATCATGCCGGGCGCCAGCGGCTCGTCGAGCAGCACCGGATCGCCCACCGAAAGCCCGATGTGGTGGCCGAAGAACGAGGGCGTCTGCATGTGCGGCTCCTCGTGGTCCGGAATCGCGGCGTACGCCACGGCGGTCAGCTCCCGCAGGGTCACACCCGGGCGAACCGCCGCGATGATCGCCTCCGCGGCGCGATTGCTGACCATGAGCTTCTCGCGCTGGACGTCGGTGAAGGTCCCGTTGACCGGAAACGTCCGCCCGATATCGCTCACATAGCCATTGACTTCGCACCCCACGTCGAAAATCACCAGGTCGCCGTCCCTCAGCCCCCGGTTGCGGCGGTCGTAGTGGGCCGCGAGGATGCGCCACGGCCACAGGCTGTTGGGCCCGGATTTCACGATCGGCGTGAACGGGATCGACTGCGAGCCGAAGGTCCGGCAAGCCCGCTCGAACTCGCCCTGCAGCGTGCGTTCGTCCACACCGGCCCGGATCCGGCTGGCCGCCGCGCGAATCCCTGCCATGGTCGCGTCCGCGGCTGCACGCATCCGCATGATTTCGGCGGGCGTCTTGATCATGCGGAGCCGGGCTACCGTCTCGAACGCATTCCGAATCTCGGCCCCGGGGTAGTCGGTGTGCAGGCGGTGGATGAGGGCGGCGGTGGCATCGAGGGTGCCGATCAGCGGAACCACCGGCTCGGAAACGGGCCCGGCGGTGCCTGCGTTGACACGCAGCGCGGTTCCCCCGGCGAGCCGTTCCCGCACAAAGGCGTCCAGTTCCACGATGTCCCGGTACCGGTCGATCCCGGCGATGCTCCGCAACTGGTAGTCGTCCAGCAGCGGCCGGCCGGGGAAGTCGTTCGGACGGCCCGGGTTCTCGAAGCGGGGATCGCGCGTCGGCATGAAGAGGATCGACAACCCCTGATCCGAGTCGAGGACCAGCATCGACCCGGGGACCTCGAGCCCGGTGAGATACCAGAAGTCTTCAAGTTGCCGAAACGTGCCACCGTGCGTCGTGCCGTCGGAGGACGGCGTGAGCAGCAGGCCGCCGCCGGTAGCGCGCAGTCCGTCCAGCATCCGGCCACGCCGGTATTGGTACTCCTGCGGGCGGAAGTCGGGCCGCGCCCAGTCCGTGTAGCGCTGCTCGGGCGTCTGGGCGGCGAGCGGGGCCGGTGAGACCGCGACCCACCAGAGCCCGGCAACAGCACCCGATGCGACGATCCATTGCATGACGATGCGGCGGCACCGTGGTCCGGTCATCATCCCGTCTCCTCTTTGAGTTGCCACACGGCTACGGTAACTTCGCGACCATGAAGATTGCCATCTACGGCGCCGGGGGTGTGGGCGGCTACTACGGCGGCGTACTCGCGCGTGCTGGCCATGACATCGCGCTCCTCGCGCGCGGCGACCACCTCACCGCAATCCGTCGATCCGGCCTCCGCGTCCGTTCGCCCCGGGGAGATTTCCGCGTGCGGCCCGCCGCCGCCACCGACGACCCCGGCGAGATCGGCCCTGTGGACGTCGTCATCGTCGCGGTGAAGTCGTCGCACCTGCCGGCGGTGTGCGACGGATCGCCCCGTTGCTCGGTCCCGAGACCCTCGTCGTGCCGTTTCTGAACGGCGTGGACGCGCACGAAGCGCTCGTCCCGGCGGTGGGACGGGCGCGCATGGGCAAGGGACTCACGCGCATCATCAGCCAGATCGCGGCCGCCGGGGAGATCCGGCACATCGGCGTGGATCCGTAC
>WTGR01000554.1 GCA_011523485.1 Acidobacteriota bacterium | reverse complement strand
CCGACGAGGGGGCGTCGAATGCCGCGATGGTCGAGCTCGCCCGCGCCTTCCACGCCAACCGGCAGCGACTCCGGCGCAGTCTCGTCGTGGCCTGGTGGCCGGGCCACAGCAACGCCCGCTACGGCGGCTCGACCTGGTTCGCCGACCACCATTTCGACGAGCTGCGGACGCGGGGCGTCGCCTACCTCAACATCGACGGTATGGGGCAGATGGGAGCCCGCCGTTTCGGCGCCACCGCGAGCGCCGCCCTCGGCGGCCTGGCCGCGGACGTCGTGGCGCAACGGACCGGGGAAACCGTCGAGCCCGCGCGGCCGGGTCGCAACTCCGATCAGTCGTTCAACGGCGTCGGCCTCCCGCTCCTGCAGCTCGATCACCGGCGCCTGGAGGAGGACGGCGGGTACTGGTGGTGGCACACCCCGGACGACACGTTCGACAAGATCGACTTCGACATCCTGAAGACCGACACGGAACTGTACGCGGACGCGCTGGCCCGCCTGCTCGGCGCCCCGCGACTGCCGGTGGACCTGACGAGCCAGGTCGGGGCGCTGGGCGAGGCGCTCGAGCGCAGGGCGGAGGAGGCCGGCGACCGCTTCGATCTCGCCGACGCGATTCGCCGACAACAACGCCTGCTGGAACTGGTGTCGGAGGTCGACGCCGGCGCGACCCTGCCGCCCGGCGCGCCGCTGGATCTGGCGCTCCTGCGCATCCTTCGACCGTTGCATCGCGTGCTCTATTCGCCATCGGATCCGTTTCACCCGGATCCCGGCCTCGATTCGAGCGCGCTACCCGGCCTGTCGCCGTTGCGGACGCTCGCCACCGCGGACCCGGAGGGGGACGCGTATCGATTCGCCGAGATCACGCTCCTGCGGGAGCGCAACCGGCTGCTGGAAGCGCTCGACGTAGCGACCGCTGCAACGCTCCGGCTACTCGGCCGCGTGCCTTGACGGGAGACGGGCCGGTCACGGGCTTCTCACGCTGGGCGCTCGACGCCGACACCGGCCATCCTCTCGCCGATTGGTGGCAACCGATTCAGCCCTCCTCCAACGAGAGTCATTCAGCCCCCGAGCGACTCCAGACGCCTCACCCACGCATCGAATCGCGGACACTCCGTACGGATCCTGTCGAGACCGATTTCCTCGGCCAATATCGGACCGTGAAGACGCTTGTCGTACCTCGGAATTGCACGTGCGATGCGCTTGCTCGGAGCCGTTTCGCAACTATCGTTGATGTCTTCTGGAGTCGTGAACTGTTCACGCACAGCCCGCAGCGCTGCCATACAGTCTGGCGGGAAGTCGATTTGCGTCGCAAAGACCTCGACATCCGAAAACGACAAGCCTTCGAATTCGTGCATCTGGACGTACGGGAAGACTCTGTTCTCATCCCAGCCGCCACCGACCCGCTCACCAATCTTCTCGCGAAGGTGTGTCTCAAGAGCTTCGACAGTCCTGTCCCCTTTCCGCGGGAATCCATAGAAATCAACAAGCGAGGTCACGGAATCATGGGACTGATACAATAGCGCCATATCGAACGCGAGCCGCCTGACTGTAACGCTGCCGCCGATCAGGATCGGCTCCGGTGCGACGCCGAGCGGTCGCAAGTGCTCGTCGAGGACCCTCTTCACGAACTCCTCTTCCGTCTGCCCCTCCACCGACACCGCGAGACGAATCACGGACGCCCTCCAATGAGATTCTTCTGCCACATTTCACCCGGCATGAAGCCCTCATCGAGCCATCGCCTGTATCCCTCACGGTCGGGTCGGCGGAACGTCGTCCGCCCATCCCGAAGCTCCAAAACGACGATGTCCTCCAGGTCGAACGCATCGACGAGTAGCGGCGACTGCGTCGCTACGATGATCTGCCTGTCCATCGCAAGCGACTTGATCATGCCGCCGACCAAGGCGATGGCGGCGGGGTGCAAGCCGAGCTCCGGCTCGTCGAGCAGCAGCACGTCCGGCAACATCTCGGACGGCAGGTTCAATAACGTCACCAGAGCAAAGAAGCGGAGTGAACCGTCCGAGGTGAGGTGCGCCCCGAAGGTCTTGTCCGTTCCAGATGCCTTCCACCGCAATGCTACTTTCCCGTAGCTTTCGTCGACCTTGAAGCGGTCGAAGACCGGTAATGCACGCGTGACATGCCGACATATCAAATCGAACCGCTTGACGTCTTCCTCCTCCAGTCGATGCAGGACAGCGGCGAGATTCCCACCATGCGTGCGCAAATGGTCGTTGTCTTCAGCGTCCCACCGCTTCTTGAAATTCGAGGTATAGCAGCCCGTGGCGAAAGTCGCGGATCCGACCTGGCCGCGGCGCGGTCGAGTT
>WTGR01000092.1 GCA_011523485.1 Acidobacteriota bacterium | reverse complement strand
GACGGCGAGATCCTCTGGGACGTCGAGGTGGCCGGCTTCACCGAGATGGGCGCCCGCGAACGCTTCCTGACCGCTCCCATCGTGGCCCGCGGCAAGGTCCTGGTGCAGAACGGCGCCGGCGACGGCGGCACGCGCGGCTGGGTGGCGGCGCTCGACGTCGAGACCGGCGAGGAGCTCTGGCGCTGGTACACCGTCCCCGAGCCGGGCCAGCCCGGCAGCGAGACCTGGAAGGACGACCACAACGCCTGGAAGACCGGCGGCGGCGGCATCTGGCAGACCGGCTCCTACGATCCGGAACGCAACCTCTACATCTTCGGCACCGGCAATCCGTTCCCGATCTACGACCCGGAGTTCCGCCCCGGCGACAACCTGTTCACCAATTCCGCGGTGGCGCTCGACGTCGAGACCGGCGAGCGGCGCTGGCACTTCCAGTACACGCCGAACGACTCGTGGGACTACGACGAGGTGGGCGTCCACATGCTCTACGACACGGTCATCGACGGCGAGGTCCGCAACGTCGTGGCCCACTTCGCGCGCAACGGGTTCTTCTATTCGCTCGACCGGGACACCGGCGCCTTCATCAAGGGCGACCAGTACGTCAACGAGCTGACCTGGACGGCCGGTCTCAACGCCGAGACCGGCATGCCGCTCGAGTACGACCCGAACCTGGACGTCCAGATCTACAACGAGGAGGCGCGCGCGCTGCGCGTCGACCGCGACCGGATGAAGCGCGCCTGCCCGACCTGGCACGGCGGCATCGCCCACCAGCCGACGGCCTTCAACCCCGAGAAGGGGATCGCCTACGGCGGCGGCACCGAGGGCTGCTTCTCGCAGACCGGGGCGGCCGTGGCGTCGCTCGGTCCGGAGGGCGGCGTCGACCGCGCGAACAGCGAGCGCCGCGAGTACACCAGCGACCTCTACTACGGCTCGATCACCGCGGTGAACACCGATACGCAGGAGGTGATCGCGAAGGCGGTCACCGAGATCGAGATACGGTCGGGCGTCGTCGCGACGGCGGGCGGCGTGGTCTTCTCCGCGCTGCAGGACGGCTGGCTGGTGGCCTACAACGACGAGACGCTGCAGGAGCTGTGGCGCTTCAACGTGGGCACGCCGCTCAAGGGCGCGCCGGTCACCTACGCGGTCGGTCCGCGGCAGTACCTCGCCGTGCAGGCGAGCGGCCGGCACCTGCACCCGGTGCGCTACGACAACCTGGAGAACTCCAGCTACCTGTTCGTGTTCGCGCTCGACGAGTGAGGCGGGGCGCCGGCACGGCCAACACCCGAGACGCCCGGGCCTGCCACGGTCCGGGCGTTTCCGTTTCCGCTTCCCGCCGGCCGCGGCGCGCGCAAGGGCCACGACGCCGTCGTCGCCGGATCAGTCCGGGAACTCGTTCCGGCAGACGGCGACGTCCTCGCCCCAGAACTCGATGCACTCCTGCCGGTCCATCGGACCCTGGCCGACGACCTTCGCCATCAGGAAGTCGGCCAACCGTTCCACCTCCCGGTTCTGCAGCGTGGCGGGCGGATCGAACAACTGCAGCCCCATGCGCTCGAGGTCGGCGCGGGTCCGGCCCAGGCAGCGGTCGTCGACGTAGGCGCGCCGGTCGTAGGCGGGCATCTGGCGGCCCGGCAGACCGCACTTGATGACGAAGACGAGCTGCTCGCGCGTGAGGGTGCTGGCGCGCAGGTTCGCGCCGTCCGGCATCTGCAGGTTCATCTTGCGTCCGTCGCCGGCCCAACCGTGGCACGCCTGGCAGTCGCCCTTGCCGCGGTAGAGACGCCCGCCGGCGGCAACGGTGTTCCGCTGGGCGTCGACCGTGACGTCCGCCGGAGGATAGCCGGCCAAGCCGACACCGACGAGGATTCCGATACTCGCGATCAGCCGCATCCGCCGGGACGTTCGCACTGGCACCTGACCACCCTCCTTGCCCGCGCCGGTGGGCAACCCGCTCCGCTTCTCACGGAGGCTAGCACACCGTCGGCCGACGCAGGTACCCGGACGTTCCCGCTTCGAACGCTGGAGCGGAGGGAGAGGCGTTTCGGGGCGCCGGCCCCGTGCTACTGCGCGGCCGAGAAGCTGAGCTCCGGGTCGTACCGCAGAACGGTGCGCTCGATGGACAGGAGAACGCCGGCCAGGCGGGCCGCGACCTGATCGGCCTGCTCCCCGAAGGTCCGCTGCAGGATGGTGGGTCGATCGAGCTCGGCGAAGCTCGCGTGGTTCTCGACGATCTGCCACACTGCGGGTCCCGGCCCGAACACGCGCTCGTAGACGCCGAAGACCACGTCCGCGCCGCGGAACTGCGGGGTGTTCTCCTGAAGGAACGCC
>WTGR01000190.1 GCA_011523485.1 Acidobacteriota bacterium | reverse complement strand
CGCCGAGAACCTCCGGCAGCGACGAGACGTTCGAAGCGACGACGGGCGTGCCGCTGGCGATGGCTTCGAGCGGCGACAGCCCGAACCCCTCGTACAGGGACGGGAAGACGAACACTTCCGCGAGCCGATACAGCACCGCCAGCGTCTCGACCGTCTGGTAGCCGAGGAAGCGGACGTGCTTGTGCAGATTGTAGCGGTGCACGGCGCGCCGCAGCATGGCGTAGCGCGAGACCTCGCTGCCGCTCAGCAGCAGGCCGAGGTCGTCGAACCCGCGCTGCCGGACCGTCACGAACGCATCGATCAGGCGCTCGAGATTCTTGTGCGGCTTCACGTTGCCGGCGTACATGATGAACCGCTCGGGGAGCTGATAGCGTTCGCGGACGCGGACCAGATCGGCTTCGGCGGGCGTCTCGCGGAAGCGCTCGTCGATGGCGTTCGGGATCACGCTGATCCTGGCCTCGGGGACGTCGAAGAAGCGGATGATGTCCCGCTTGGAGGCGTGCGACACGGTGAGGACGCGGCGGGCGCGGCGCGTGGCGGACCAGATCTGCGCCCGCGCGTAGACGTGGGCCAGACGGTTCGGCAGGTACTGGGGGAACCGCAGGTGAATGCAGTCGTGGATCGTGACGATGGCGCGGCACGGGGTCAGCGGGGGCAGCACGTAGTGCGGCGCATGGAACAGCGTGGCGCGGCTGCGGCCGAGGCTGAGGGGCACCGTGAACTGCTCGCTGATCGAGTAGTTCGGCGCTTTCTGGGTGATGGTCCTGAAGTTCTCGCCGAGCGAGGCGGCGAAATCGGCGTCGTCGCGGCGGCAGAGCAGCACGTAGTCCGTTTCGCGGTCGAGCCGGGCGAGCTGCCGCACGAGGTTGCGGACGTACGTGCCGATCCCGAAGTCGTTCAGCTTGCGTACGTCGATCGCGACTCGCACGGCTCCCAACTATAGCGCCGGCGGGTGATGGCCGCGCGCGCGCAGGTAGAGGCGCAGAGCGCCGGCCCAGCGCGGGTGGTGCTTGCGGTAGAACGCGATCTGGCTGCGCCGGTAGGCCGCTCGCGCGGCGGCCGGATCGGAGGCGCCGGAGCGGCCCCTGGCGTGAACGATCTCGGCGGCAGGCGTGAAGAGCACGCGGTGCCCGGCGGCGCGCAACGCCGCGCAGAAGTCGACGTCCTCCCCGTACAGGAAGAATCGTTCGTCCAGCCATCCGGCCTCGGCCCCGGCGGCGCGGCGTACCAGCAGGCACGCGCCGCTGACCCACTCGGGGTGGTGCGGCGTCGAGACCTGCCGCTCGAACCAGCGGACGACGGGGCCGATGCGGCGGGCGAGACCGCGCGCGATGAGCCTCTGCCGCGCCTCGTTCCAGGGGGACAGCATGCGTCCGAACGAGAGCTCGACCGTGCCGTCGAGGCCCACGAGGCGCGGCCCGGCCGCGGCCGCCGCAGGATCGTCGTCGAGGGCGCCGGCCAGGCGGTCGATGCTCCCCGGAGGCACGATGGTGTCGCTGTTGAGCAGCAGCACCAGATCGCTCTCGCACGCCCGGATCCCGGCGTTGCTGGCCGCCGCGAACCCGGCGTTGCATCCCATCTCGATGACCTTCACGTGCGGCCAGGCGGTCCGCACGGCCTCGGCGCTGCCGTCGGACGAGGCGTTGTCCGCGACGACGATGGCGTGCGTCAGGCGGGGCGGGGAGGCGTGCAGCGACCGCAGGCAGGCTTCGAGGTCGCGCCGCGTGTTGAAGCTGACGATCACGATGGCCAGGCGGGTCATGGCCGCTCCGCCGCGGCGTCGCGCAGCACGGCGAACGTCTCCGCCGCGGCGCGTTTCCACGTGTAACGGGCGAGCAGCGGCCCCGCCCGCGCGAGCAGGGCCTCGCGGACCTCGCGGCGGGTGACGACGTCCACGAGCGCCGCCGCCACCGCGCCGGGATCGCCGAGCGGAACACGGCGCACGGCGTCTCCGTAGACCTCGCGCGCAACCGCGGTGTCTCCCGCGACGACCGGGGTGCCGGCGGCGAGCGCTTCCAGCGGCGTCAGTCCGAACCCTTCGTACTCCGAGAGCCAGGCGAAGACGGTCGCGCGCCGGTACAGCGCACTCAATGCGCCGTCGTCCACGTAGCGCAGGAACGCCACGCGCGACGCGACGCCGCGGGCCTCGGCGATTCCCCGCAGGTCTTCGGGGGGCCACGTGCGGTCCGGACCCACGATGGCGAGCTCGACCTCGGGTACGGCGCGCGAGACCTGCTCGAACGCGGCAAGCAGCAGGGGAAGGCGCCGGCGTGCGAACAGGGCGCCGACATACAGCACCAGGGGGGCGCCGGACGCCGCCGGTAGCGGCGGCTCGCCCGGCGGCTTCGGGCAGGAGGGCGCCGCCACCCCGTTGTGGACGACCCGCACCCGCGCCGGGGGCGTTCCCAGGTGCCCGAGGATCTCCTGCCGCGAGAATTCCGAGACGGCGATGACGGTCCGGGCGGCGGCGGCGGCGCGGGCCGCCAGCCATCGCCGGCGGAGGCCCTCGCGCCACCCGAACCACTCGGGGTGTGCGGTGAACGAGACGTCGTGCAGCGTGACCACCGACGGAACGTCGAGGACGAGCGGCACCGAGTAGCCGGGACCGAAGAAGACGTCGAGCCGATCGGCCGCCGCCCGCCGCGCCAGGCTGATCTGCTCCCACCAGGGGCCGCCCGCGCCGGGTATCGTGGCGTGGTTCAGGCGGGCGCCGGGTCCCGTCCGGTTGGGGAGCGGGGCGTCCGCCGGCAGGGGACGCGGGGTGTAGACGAGGAGCTCGTGCCCCGCGCAGGCGGGTGCGCCGCTCCACTCGGTGCACAGGCTCGCCAGGTAGCGGCCGACCCCGGTGCGCGGGCCGAGCAGCTCCCGGCCGTCGATGCCGATTCTCATGCCGGCGTTCCCGCCCGCCGCGTCCGGCCCTCGAGCGCCGTGCGGTAGGCGCGGCGCAACGATCTCGCGGAGGCCTGCCAGTTGAACGCGCGGGCCCGGCGGAGCCCGCGGGCGGTGCAACCCGCGGCGAACACGTCGTCGGTCAGGACGCGTTCGAGGGCGTCGGCGATGGCGGCGGTGTCGGTCGGATCGACGAGCAACCCCGCATCGCCGACCACCTCCGGCAGTGCGCCCCGGTTCGAGGCCACGACCGGCACGCCGACCGTCATGGCCTCGAGCGCCGGCAGTCCGAAGCCCTCGTCGAGCGAGGGCAGCACCAGCACCCGCGCGCCGGCGAACAGCGCCCGCAGCGCCGGCGTGTCCAGATACCCGGTACGCCGCACGCGGCCGGCCAGCGGCGGGCGTGCCGTGCGCTCCAGCCCGTCGTCCGCGCCGCCTCCCCCGGCCAGAACCAGGTCCGGCACGCCCGGCGCGCGCGTGACGAGCCGGGCGTAGGCGTCGAGAAGGCCGGCGATGTTCTTGCGGGGTGCGAGAGTTCCCACGAAGAGCACGTGTCCGACCGCCGGCGGCGCGTCGCGGGCCGGCCAGTCGGGCGCCCCGTTCGGGCAGACGGAGATCGCCTCCGGGGAGACGTGCAGCCGGCGTTCGACCTCGGTCGCGGTGTGCCGGGAGGGCACGACGACGTGCGCTGCACGTGCGGCATGACGGCGGACCAGAGCGGCGTAGTCGCGGCGCACCTCGCCGGTCGTGCGGTCCGGGTGATCGAGGAAGTCCAGATCGTGAATCGTGATGACCTGCGCCGCGCCGCGCGACGGCACCAGCAGCGGGTGCGGCGAGTGCACGACGTCGAATCGCCTGCCGGCGATCGCTTCTACCGGCGGCCACCCGGCCCGGTGCCAGGCCAGGTTGAGCAGCCGAACCGGTATGCGGCGGTCGATGCTGCGGACGGCGGCGGGCACCGGCGGCTCGGCATGGGCCAGACGGTCCTTCCAGGATGCGCTGAAGACGGTCAGCTCGAGAGGGTCGAGGGGCGCCGTCGCTTCGCACTCCAGCCCGGCGAGGGCCGCGACCAGATGGTGTACGAACGCGCCCACGCCTGTCGGGCGGCGTAACGCCGGCCGATAGTCGATCATGACGCGCATCCGAACGGGATCGTACCATACGGTCGCGGTTCGACCCGCCGTCGCGCCCCGCACGTTGAAATGCGACAAGTCCTTCTGAATCAGTGTTTTTGACAGGTTTTGGCGGTGCGTGCTAGCGTTGTCGGTTTGCTGGGAAGCGCCGAATGGGGTTCTAGTAGATGAAGCTTGCGGTGGTCGGAAGCGGCTACGTGGGATTGGTAGTCGGCGCGTGTTTCGCGGAGAACGGCAACGACGTCGTTTGCGTCGACAGCGACGCCGCAAAGATCGCGTCCCTGAAGCAGGGGCGGCTGCCCATCTACGAGCCTGGCCTCGGCGAGCTGGTCGCGCGCAACGGAGCGGAGAAACGGCTTCGGTTCTCGACCGAGCTGGCGCCGGCGGTCGAGAGCGCGCAGGTCGTCTTCATCGCGGTGGGCACCCCGCCGGGGGAGGACGGTTCGGCCGACCTGTCGTACGTGCTGGCCGTGGCCCGCGACCTGGCGCGCGCCATGTCCGGCTACACCGTCGTCGTCACCAAGAGCACGGTGCCGGTCGGCACCGCGGCCCGCCTGCGCGCGGTGATCGCCGATGAGACGAGCCAGCCGTACAGCGTGGTCAGCAATCCCGAGTTCCTCAAGCAGGGGGCGGCGATCGACGACTTCATGCGTCCCGACCGCGTCGTGATCGGCGCCGAGGACGAGCGCGCGGCGGGATTGATGCAGACGCTCTACGCGCCGTTCACGCGCACCGGCGCACCGATTCAGCTCATGGATTGCGCGAGCGCCGAGCTGTGCAAGTACGCCTCGAACGCGATGCTGGCGACGCGCGTGTCGTTCATGAACGAGATCGCGACGGTCTGCGAGCTGTTCGGGGCGGACGTCGACAACGTGCGGCGCGCCATGGCCGCCGACCGGCGCATCGGGCCGTCGTTTCTGTTTCCCGGCATCGGCTACGGCGGAAGCTGCTTTCCCAAGGACATCAAGGCGCTCGTAAGCTCGTCGCGCGCCGAGGGTTACCGCTGTCGGATTCTGGAATCGGTCGAGGCCGTCAACGCCGCGCAGAAGGTGCGTCTCGTGGACAAGATGCGCGCGCACTTCGACTCGCTCACCGGTCGGACGATCGGGGTGTGGGGACTCTCGTTCAAACCGCGCACCGACGACGTGCGCGAGGCGCCGTCGGTGCCGACCATAGAGGCGCTGCTGGCCGCGGGCGCGGTCGTGCGGGCATACGATCCGCAGGCGGAGCAGGCCGCGCGCGCCATCTTCGGAGAGCGGATCACCTATGCCGCGCGCAGCTACGACGCGCTCGAGGGCGCCGACGCGCTGGCCATCGTGACGGAGTGGAACGAGTTCCGCGAGCCCGACTTCGCGCGAATGCGTTCGCTCATGCGGGCGCCGGTGATCTTCGATGGCCGCAACGTGTTCGACGTCGAGCAGATGCGGACGGAAGGGTTCACCTACTACTCGATAGGGAGGTAGTCGGTTGCATCCCGTGGCTCGTCTCGCCCGGTACGGGATTCCGCATCGGTGGCGGTTCGGCTGGGCGGTGGCGGCCATGGGAGTCTACGCGGCGGCGTCGGTGGCGCTGGTCGCGCTGATCGACCCGATCTTCAACGACGTCCTCCGGCCCGAGGACGTCCGCGGCGGCGATTCGCAGTTCTGGGTCGTCGCGGCGATGCTGCTCGGCGAGGCGGCGGTCGCGGAGCTGCGCGTCGCGCTCGGGTCGGAGTTCCGGACCATCGCGGCCATGATTCTGGCCTTCGGCCTCGCGAAGGGACTCGGGAACTACTTCTCGGTCTTCCTGATGGCCGACGTCGGACAGCGGGTGGTGCGCGACCTGCGCAACGAGCTGTTCCGGCATATCGTGGGCCAGTCCGCCGGCTTCTTCGCGCGGCACACGACCGGCGGCCTGATGTCGCGCATGATGCACGACGTCATGCGCATTCAGCAGGTGGTCACGGTGACGCTCGGGGACCTGCTGCGCGAGACCATCACGGTCATCGGGCTGGCCGCCCTCCTGTGCGTTCTCGACGCCCGGCTGGCGCTGGTCGCCATCAGTTGCGCGCCGCTGGTGGTCTACCCGCTCGTGCGACTGGGGCAGCGGGTGCGGCGCAACACCTACCGCGGCCAGGAGGAGCTCGGCCGCCTGTCGCACGTCACCGCCGAGGCGTTCACCGGACACCGCATCGTCAAGGCCTTCGCGGCCGAGGCGTTCGAGGCCGGCCGGTTCGCCCGCACCTCGGAACAGGTCTACCGGATCGCGATGAAGGTGACCAGCACGCTCTCCGTCCTGCCGCCGCTCATGGAGTGGCTCGGCGCCTTCGCGGTGGTCGGGGTCCTCTGGTACGGGTCCAGCCGGATCGCCGGCGGAGAGATGACGGCGGGAGAGTTCACGACCTTCGTGGCCGCGCTGCTCGTGATGTACGGGCCGGTGAAGAAGCTGAGCCGGGTGAACGCCAACATCCAGCAGGCGCGCGCGGCGGCCGAACGGGTCTTCGAGATGCTGGACGTGCGCAGCGAGGTGCGGGACCGTCCGTCCGCGCGTCCGCTGGCGCCTCTCCGATCCGCAATCAGCTTCCGGGATGTCGGCTTCGCCTACGACCGGACCGTCGGCGACCCGGTCCTGCGCGGCGTGTCGTTCGAGGTCGCGGCGGGGCAGGTGGCCGCCCTCGTCGGACTCAGCGGCGCCGGCAAGACGACGCTGGTCAACCTCGTGCCGCGGTTCTACGACGTCACCGGCGGGGCGATCCGGATCGACGGCGTCGACGTCCGCGACGTCACTCTCGGGTCCCTGCGCAAGAACATCGGCATCGTCACGCAGGACACCGTCCTGTTCGACGACACCATCGCCCACAACATCGCGTACGCCGCGCCCGATGCCGCGCCGGCCATGATCGAGGCGGCGGCGCGCGCGGCGCACGCCCACGAGTTCATCGCGGCGCTGCCGTCCGGCTACGGCACCACCATCGGAGAACGCGGCCAGCGGCTGTCGGGCGGCCAGCGGCAGCGCATCGCGATCGCCCGCGCGCTACTCAGGAACGCGCCCATCCTCATTCTCGACGAGGCGACCTCCGCGCTCGATGCCGAGTCGGAGCTGCTGGTGCAGGATGCGCTGGCGCAGTTGATGCTGAACCGGACCGTGTTCGTCATCGCACACCGCCTCTCGACGGTCCGGCGGGCCGACGTGATCGTCGTGCTCGAGGACGGGCGCGTGCGGGAAACGGGACGGCACGAAGAGCTGCTGGCGGACCCGGACAGCCACTACGCGCGGCTCTACGCGATGCAGTTCTTCGACCGGACGCCGGCCGCGGCGCCGACAGCGAGCCCGGCCGGGGCGGCGGCGCTTGCGGGCGGCGCCGTGTCGGCGCAGGTCCCGGTGGCGGCGGACGGCGAGCGGTAGCGGTCGGCCGGGACGGAGCAGAGAGAGAGAGAGGAGTCGGCGGCCCGTGATCAAGTCGATGACCGGCTTCGCGTCCCTGACACGGGAGGACGAGGCGTTGACCGTGAGCGTCACCGCGCGCAGCGTGAATCACCGCTACCTGGATCTGCAAGTGCATCTGCCGCCCGGCCTGCTGCGACTGGAGCCGATGGTTCGCGAGCAAGCGCAGCGCCGCCTGGCCCGCGGCCGTGTGGAGATCAGGGTTGCCGTTCGACATCGCGAGCGGCCTGCTCTCGACGTGGAGGTCAACGAGCCTCTGCTCGCCGCCCTGCTGGAGTTGGCCGATAGACCGGACGTAAGGGAGGCGACGCGTGGCCGGCTTGTGACCGAGGACACTTGCCGGGACGCGGGGAGTGACCCGGGTGACGTGGCGCATGCAGTCAGGCAACTGGCACGGCAGCGCGACCGCTGGACGGTCGGCGAGCTGCTTGGATTCCCGCAGGTGGTCACGGTTGCGGAGCGTGCGGCGGACCCGGCGGCCGACGCGATGGCCGATGTCGTGGTGACGGGCGCCGTCGGCGAGGCGCTGGGCGAGCTCGACCGCATGCGCACGAGCGAGGGCGGCCATTTGCGGGCCGACCTCGACGAGCGTCTCGTCGCCCTCGGCCGATTGATCGAGCGTATCGAGCGGGAAGCGGGCGCCGGCGCGGAAGCGCTCGGACAGCGGCTCACGGCGCGGCTGGCGGAGATCGGGCCGGACGTGCACGCCGACCAGGCGGCGCTGGCGCAGGAGGTCGTGCGGTTCGTGGCGCGGTCCGACATCCATGAGGAGATCACCCGCTTGCGGGCGCATGTCTCGCACTGGGCCGCGCTGGCGGACGCGCCCGAGCCGTGCGGGCGCAAGCTCGATTTCCTGCTGCAGGAGATGAACCGCGAGGTCAACACCATCGGGTCGAAGGCGGACGGGCACGAGACGTCCGGGCTCGTGGTGGCGGCCAAGGCGGAGCTGGAGAAGCTGCGTGAGCAGGCCCAGAACGTGGAGTGACCGGTGCGGAAGGACGACCTCCACGCCGTAGCGTCCGCCCCGGCGGAGGCCTGTGCGGGCCGTCGCGGGCTCCTGTTCGTGCTGTCGGCGCCCTCGGGGACCGGGAAGACGACGCTCGTCGGCCGGCTCGTCGAGCGCGTGCCCGATCTCGTTCGGTCGCGGTCGTACACCTCCCGCGGCGCGCGGCCGGGGGAGGTCGACGGGGTCGACTACCACTTCGTGGCGCCGGCCCGTTTCCGTGACATGATCGCGGCAGGCGCCTTCCTGGAATGGGCCGACGTGTTCGGTCGGCTCTACGGCACCGGCGCAGCCGAGACGCAGCGCTGTCGCGCGGCGGGTCGCGACGTCGTCCTGGTCATCGACGTGCAGGGAGCGCGGCAGGTGCGGCGTCAGGTGCAGGATGCGGTGAGCGTGTTCGTGCTGCCGCCCTCCTTCGAGGCGCTGGAAGAGCGGCTCCGCAGCCGCGGAAGAGAGACCGCGGGCGGCTCGGACCTGGAACGGCGCCTCCGCACCGCACGGCGGGAGGTCGCCATGATCGACGAGTACGACTACGTGGTCGTCAACGACGAGATCGACGCGTGCGTCGACCGGCTCCGTCACATCGTACTCGCCGAGCGGTCGCGGGCGGCGGCCATGCGCGAGCGGGCGCGCGACATCGTCGAGACCTTTCACGCGGTCGATCCAACGTTGCAGCGGACGGGCGCCGACTGAGATGGCACTCGTCGCGCTCGGCGTCAGCGGCGGAATCGGCGCCTACAAGGCGGTGGAGGTCGCCCGCGGGCTCCAGCAGCGCGGGCACGATGTGGCGGCCGTGATGACCGCCAACGCGCAGCGCTTCGTCGGACCGCTGACGTTCGAGGCGATCACGAGGCGCCGCGTCGCCACCGACCAGTTCGCGCCGGGAGTCAACGCCGACATCGATCACATCGCGCTGGCGTCGTCCATCGAGCTGCTGGTCGTCGCGCCGGCGACGGCGGACGTCATCGGCAAGCTCGCCAACGGGATCGCGGACGACTTCCTTTCTTCGCTGTATCTGGCCACCACCGCGCCGGTGCTCCTGGCGCCGGCCATGAACACGAACATGCTCTCGCACGCCGCCGTGCGGTCGAACCTGGACACGCTCGCGGCGCGGGGCGCCCGTTTCGTCGAGCCGGGCGACGGCTATCTCGCCTGCGGCTGGGTGGGGCGGGGACGCCTGGCCGAGCCGGAGGACATCGTGGCGGCGGCGGACGGGATGTTGCGGGG
>WTGR01000042.1 GCA_011523485.1 Acidobacteriota bacterium | reverse complement strand
GTCTGGTTCTCGCGCTCGATCTTGACCTTTTCCTTGGCCTCCACCGCCTGGTGCAGTCCGTCGCTCCAGCGCCGGCCGGGCATGAGGCGCCCGGTGAACTCGTCGACGATCACCACCTGGCCGTCCTTGACCATGTAGTCGACGTCGCGCTCGAAGAGGCTGTGGGCGCGCAACGCCTGGTTGATGTGGTGCAGGAGCGGCATGTTGGACGGGTCGTACAATCCGCCGGGCTGCAGGCGATGCTTGAGCAGCTTCTCGCAGATCGCCATGCCGCTCTCGGTCAGCGTGACGGTCTTGTGCTTCTCGTCCTTGAGAAAATCGCCCGTATCCTCGAGCTCCTCCCGACGTTCCGCCGGGACGTTGCCCTGGGTGACGGCGCCCGGCTTCAGGCGCGGGATGATCCGGTCGACCTCGTAGTACAGCTCCGTCGACTGCTGGGCGGGTCCCGAGATGATGAGCGGGGTCCGGGCCTCGTCGATCAGGATGCTGTCGACCTCGTCCACGACCGCGAAGTGATGGCCGCGCTGCACGAACTGCGCCACATCGAACTTCATGTTGTCGCGGAGGTAGTCGAAGCCGAACTCGTTGTTCGTGCCGTAGGTGATGTCGCAGCGGTATGCCGCGTGGCGCTCCGCGTCGCGCAGATCATGCTGAATCACGCCGACCGTCATCCCGAGGAAGCGGTAGATGCGGCCCATCCAGTCGGCGTCGCGGCGGGCGAGGTAGTCGTTGACGGTGACGACGTGCACGCCCTCGCCGGCCAGCGCGTTGAGGTAGGCGGCAAGGGTAGCGACGAGGGTCTTGCCCTCGCCGGTCTTCATCTCGGCGATCTTGCCGCGGTGCAGCATGATGCCGCCGATGAGCTGCACGTCGAAGTGGCGCATGCCCAGCATGCGCCGTCCGGCCTCGCGCACCACCGCGAAGGCGTCGATCAGCAGGTCGTCGAGCGCGGCTCCCTGGTCGTGCTGCGCGCGCAGATCCGCGGTACGGCCGCGGAGATCGCCGTCGGAGAGGGCGCGCACTTCGTCCTCGCGCTCCCCGATGGCGGCGACCAGGGGCTGAACGCGCTTAAGATCCCGCTGGTTCTGGGTGCCGAAGACCTTGGCCAGTAAGGTGTCCAGCATTATCGTGACGCGGTGAGCGAGCTAGTTCGCGGCGAGCGCGTCCGTCGGGCTGATCAGCCGCAACGGGTTGATGGTGCGCCCGTTCACCCACACCTCGTAGTGGACGTGATTGCCCGTCGCCCGGCCCGTCGCCCCGGCGTGTCCGATCACGTCGCCGCGTTCCACGGTGTCGCCGGAGCGCACCGCGAACGTGGAGAGATGGCCGTAGCGGGTGGTCAGTCCGAACCCGTGGTTTATCTCGACGAGGTTGCCGTAGGCGCCGTTGCGCTTCGCCGAGGCGACCAGGCCGGCGCCCGTCGCATAGACCGGCTCCCCGGGGCGCGTGGAGATGTCGATGGCCGGGTGGTAGTCGCGCGCGCCGGTGAAGGGATCCCGGCGGTAGCCGTACGATGCCGACACCCAGCCGTCCACCGGCCAGAGCGTGGGCGTCGCCGCGCCCAGGGCTTCGCGATACGCGACGCCGTGCCGCACCGCATCCAGCTCTTCGCTGAGCGAGTCCAACAGGTCGCGCAGGCTCCCGAATATCTGCCCGCCAACCGGTGCGGCGACGTCCGGACGCAAGGCCGCGGCCATCCTCGCCGGCAGCCGTTCGGTGGTCGTCCGCACCCGCAACGCGTCGAACGGCGTGCGCGCGGCCAGGTTCTCGATGGTCGCCTGCAGCGATGCGATGTCGCCGACGACCTCCGACGCCGTCGCGCGGTAGTCCGAGTTCTCGATTTCGAGACGGGCGTTGTTCAGCCGCAGGTGCAGGATCTCGACATGGGCGTCCCAGCCGGCGTGCAGCAGCCAGCCGAGCGGGAGGCCCGCCGCCGCGGTCGCAACGATCACCGCGAGACCGGCCGATACGGAAAAACGGCGAACTGCCCCGGTTGCCCGGTCGGCGACGATGAAGGCGTAGCGTCGTCGAATCATGAAGGGAGCACTCCCGATTCCGCCAGAAGTCCTTGGAATGTTCCGTGCCGGACGGAACCTAGTGTATCACGCGGTACTGGATCGCTTCTGCAACATGCGCCCTTCCGATGCTCGGCGAATCGTCCAGATCCGCGATGGTGCGGGCCACGCGGCGGATGCGGTCGAACCCTCGTCCGGTGAGTCCGAGCCGCCGCACGGCCCGCTCGACGAGGGCCAGGCTCTCGGCATCGAGTCGGCCGTGACGCCGGAGCGACGGCCCGCCGAGGTCCGCGTTGGTCGAGCACGGCTCGTCGCAGTAGCGCGCCGCCTGGCGGTCCCGTGCGCGGCGCACCCGCGCGAGCACCGCGGTCGAGTCCTCGGCGGGCGCATCCCCGGCGAGCACCTCGAACGGGACACGTTCCACGCGCACCGTGAGGTCCAACCTGTCGCGCAGCGGACCGGACAGCCGATCGTGGTACCGACGGATGCCCGTCGGACTGCACCGGCAGCGGTCGAGCGCCTCCCCGGCGTACCCGCACGCGCAGGGGTTCATCGCCCCGACCAGCAGGAAGCGGGAGGGGAACTGCACCGTGCGCAGAGCCCGTGCGATGCGGACGACACCCTCCTCGAGGGGTTCGCGCAGCGCCTCGAGGGCGCGCCGGTCGAATTCCACGATCTCGTCGAGAAACAGGACGCCGTTGTGGGCGAGACTGACCTCGCCGGGCCGCGGGTCGCGACCGCCGCCGATGAGCGCGGCGTCCGACGCGGTGTGATGGGGAGCCCGAAAGGGACGTTCCGACAGCAGGCCGGCCGCCGGCTCGAGCAGGCCGGCGACCGAATGGATGGCCGTCGAGGCCACCGCCTCCTCGAAAGTCGGCGGCGGCAGAATGCCGGGCAGTCGCCGGGCCAGCAGGGTCTTGCCGGCTCCGGGAGGACCGACGAACAGCAGGTTGTGACGGCCGGCGGCAGCGATCTCGAGTGCCCGTCTCGCGCCGCGCTGCCCCCGGACGTCGACGAGGTCGAGCGCGGGGCGAACGGGTGTCGAAGCGGGTCGCTCCGGCACGCACGGCGCGGTCTCGGCGCCGTCGACCAGGTCGGCGACGATCTGCGCCAGGGAGGCGGCGGGGCGCAGGGCGACCTGCCGCACGATGCGGCCCTCCCGGAGGTTGGCCGCCGGAAGGACCAGGCGGTGACCGTGGCGCGCGGCGAGGAGTGCGACCGGGAGCACGCCCCGGACCGGCTGCACCCCGCCGTCGAGGGACAGCGCGCCGACGACGACGAGATCGTCGAGGAGCCGCGCCGGAAGCGCTTCGGTGGCAGCCAGCAGCCCGAGGGCGATCGGCAGGTCGTAGCTGGCGCCGCTCTTGCGGACGTCGGCCGGGGCCAGGTTGACGGTGATCCGGCGCTCGGGAAACTCGAAACCGGCATGACGGATGGCGCTGCGGACGCGGTCGCGGCTCTCCCGCACCGTCGAATCGGGAAGACCTACGACGTTGAAGGCGGGAAGGCCGCCCGCGACGTCGATCTCGACGTCGACGAGCGAGGCCTCGACGCCGATCATCGCCGCGGACCGGAGCCTGCCCAACATGCCGCGTTCAGTCTGCAAACACCGGTCCATTCGTCGAGCTGCCTCTTCCGGCGGTTTCGGGGACGGCGTGTGCAATCTCTTCGGTCGATGCGGACCGAGGGCGACGGAGAAACTGCGTCCGGCGCGGCCACCTATAATCCTCACGCGGCAGCTTGCGGCCCCAGGCGTCACATGCGGCTCTCCATCATCGTTCCCGTCTTCAACGAGCGTGCGACCGTTCTGCAGGTGCTCGACCGCGTGGCGGCGATCGACCCCGAAGCGGAGGTCGTCGTGGTCGATGACGGATCGACGGACGGCACGGGGGCTCTTCTCGTAGAGCGCGCCCGCCGGAACGACCGGAAGATCACGCTGGTGCAGCATCCGGTCAACCGGGGAAAGGGGGCGGCCCTGGCCTCCGGCGTCGGACGCGCCAACGGCGACTACGTCATCGTTCAGGATGCGGACCTGGAGTACGACCCGGCCGATTACAGGAAGCTGATCGCCGTCGTGGACGCGTGCCAGGCGGAAGCGGTCTACGGCTCGCGCTTCGGCGGAGGCCGTCCGAGCATGTCGGTGCGTCATCGGATGGGCAACCGGTTGCTGACCGGTCTGACGAATCTGCTGTACGGATCGTCGCTGACGGACATGGAGACCTGCTACAAGCTGCTCCGGCGGAGCCTGTTCGTGCAGTTGGCGATTGCCTGCAACCGCTTCGACGTAGAGCCCGAGATCACCGCCAAGCTGCTGCGGGCGGGTGTGACGATTCACGAGGTGCCGATCAGCTACACCGGGCGCAGCTTCGCCGAGGGGAAGAAGATCTCGTGGGTCGACTTCGTCTCGGCGGTATGGACGCTGGTGCGGCTGCGGGTTTCAGGCTGAGACCCGGGCGCGCGGACGTGGACCGGAGCCTCGCCTGCGGGTAGTCGCCGCGCCCGGCTCAGCTCTCCACGAATACCCCGTGCGTCGCCGCAAGGTCGCGCGCCGCGGGGGTCACGATGGTGCGTTCCCCGATCACGATCGGCCGCGATTCGCGGATGGCGGCCCGGACGTCGTCCTCGCACACGAACGGGACCGGCGTCGGTGGTCCGGCGCCGCGGCCCGGGTCCGGCGGCGGCGATGGAGGGAGGGGCGCGCCGGCGGCGGCCGTCGCGTCCACCAGCGCCGCGACGCGTTCGGCCACCAGACGCCGGTCCAGCCCCGCCGCGCGCCCCGAGCGCCCGCCCCCCGCGTCCGAGTCCTGCTGCGAGGGCGAGTCGAGGTCGGCGGCTGCCTGGCGTGCGGTGCGCAACTCGTATGCCAGCCGCTTCACGTTGAGCAGATGGCGCGGCGAGATGTTGTCGGAGGTGACGTTGCCGCCGTGCCCGCCGCAACCGAGCGTCATCGACGGATCGAGGCCGGTCGTCATGCCGATGGAGCCGAGCGTGGCGGGCGTGTTCACCACGATGCGGAAGGCAGGTTTCCGCAGAGCGAACTCGAGGACGACCGACTCGTCTCTGGAGTGGATCGCCATGGTGTGGCCCATGCCGCCGTAGGCCAGAATCTGTCTGCATCGTTCGCAGCCTTCGCGCCAGTCCGCCACGACGTAGAAGGAGAGCACCGGGCAGAGCTTCTCGATGGACAGCGGATGGTCGCGGCCGACCCCGTCGAGCGGCGCGATGAGCGCCCGCGTGTGCTCCGGGACCGCCAGGCCGGCGCGCCGGGCGATCTCGACCGCCGTGCGGCCGACGAGCTTCGGATGCGGGAGCCGCTGCGGGGTGATCAGGACGCCGGCCAGGGCGGCCGCCTCGGCGCCGTTCAGGAAGTGCCCTCCCTGGGCCTCGAACTCGCGGCGCACCTCCTCGGCGATCGGGGCGTCGACCACTACCGAGTTTTCGGAGGAGCAGAGCAGTCCGTTGTCGAAGGTCTTGCCGGTGAGGATGTCGCGCACGGCCTTCCCGACGTCGGCGGTTCGCTCGATGTAGGCGGGCGCGTTGCCAGGACCGACGCCGTAGGCCGGCTTTCCGGCGGAGTAGGCGGCGCGGACGAGACCCATGCCTCCGGTGGCGAGGATGACCGCGACTTCCCGCCGGCGCATCAACTCCTGCGTGCCCGCCAGGGTCACCGACTCCATCGCGGCGATCGCGCCCTCGGGGGCTCCGGCGCCGCGTGCCGCGCGCTCCAGCAGGCGCACGGTTCGGTTGATGCAGTCGACCGCCGCAGGGTGCGGGCTGATCACGATCGGGCAACGCGCCTTCATCGCTACGAGCAGCTTGTAGATGGCGGTGGAGGTGGGGTTGGTGGACGGGACGATCGCGGCGACCACCCCGAAGGGCTCTGCGATCTCCACGACGCGCCGGTCGTCGAGCCGCCGCAGCACGCCGACCGTCTTCATCGGTCGGATGAACTCGTACACGGTGCGCGCCGCGAAGAGATTCTTCCGGACCTTGTCGGCACGGACCCCGTAGCCGGTCTCCTCGACGCCGGCCGCCGCCAGTTCGCCGGCGTGCTCGGCGGCCGTCGCGGCCATGGCGCCGACGATGCGGTCCACCTGCTCCTGATCCAGCTCCGCCAGGGGGGATCGTGCCTCGCAGGCCCGCGCGGCGAGGCTGCGGGCCTGCTCCGTGGAGCGCTGGTCGATGCCCGAATCCAGTTCAGCCATGGCGGCGCAAGGGGTTCGCACCGAACGCCGGAGGGCGCGCGGCGGGGGAAGACCGCGCTGCCCGACAATCGTCGCCCTACGCGACCGCTGCGGTCGCGCTACTGCCTCCGATTGCCGCCCAACCGGGCCTGGCCGGGAGGTCCTGCACCCGTTCTACGGCGCAGACTCCTAGGTCGCGTCTCCGGCCGCAGGCAGGATCTTCTCGACCTCGTGATGCGGCCGCGGAATGACGTGGACCGAGACGAGCTCGCCGACCCGGCGCGCAGCGGCCGCCCCGGCGTCGGTAGCCGCCTTCACGGCGCCGACGTCGCCCCGCACCATGACCGTCACATAGCCGGCCCCGATGTACTCCTTGCCAATCAGCAGGACGTTCGCCGCCTTGACCATCGCATCGGCGGCCTCGATGGATCCGACGAGGCCCTTGGTCTCCACCATGCCGAGCGCTTCGAGTGTCATTCCCGCGTCAATCTCCCCGACGGAGGCGCCGCGCGCACGCGGCGCCGAACGGCCGGCAGACTAGCACATTGCCGAAGACACCCGCAACACGCTAGCGCCCCGAAACGCCTCGCTGGCTCGGCGTTTCGGCCCATCCCCCCCGCTCCAGGAGCCTGCGCCGCAGCACTTCGCTTCGCTTGCGTTCTGCGGCGCAAGCTCCTAGCATGGATGCCAGATGCTCTCTGTTCGTTCGACCCCGGTGCGCGGGGCGCTCGTTGCAGTTTGGCTCTCGACCTCACTTGGCTGTGCGGATCCCCCGGAACCGATTGCTTCCATCTCCGTGGAGCCCGATCGCGCGGCCGTATCCCTGGGCGCCCCTCTGGACCTGCGCTTCCGCTTCGACGTCCTGTCGGATCTCGCTGACGGACCCGGCGACGACTACCGGGTGTTCGTGCACTTCCTCGACGACCGCGAACAGATCCTGTGGACCGAGGATCACGATCCTCCCGTGCCCACGTCGCAGTGGACCGCGGGGCAGCCCATCGAGTACTCGCGGCGCGTGAAGATTCCGATGTATCCGTATATCGGCGATTCGATGATCGCGGCGGGGCTCTATTCTCCCCGAGACGGAACCCGCCTGCCCCTCGCCGGAAGCGATCTCGGTCAGATGGGGTACGACGTGGCGAGCATCCGGCTCGAGCCGCAGCACGAGAGCAGCTTCGTCACGTACGGCGAAGGGTGGCACGAGGCGGAGATCAGCGCCGACGGACGCAGGCAGTGGCGCTGGACGACCGGCCGGGGCGTGTTGTCGTTCCGGAATCCGAAACGCGACTCCCGGTTCGTCGTGGAGTTCGACGGCCGTGCGGACGTGTTCGAACCGCCGCAGAGGCTGTCCATCGTCATCGGCGATCGTACGATCGAGGAATCGGAGGTGGATGCCACCGAGGTCGTCTATCTCACGTGCGACATCGCGGCGTCCGACCTCGGATCGGAAGACATCGTGAATCTGGAGCTGCGGGTGGATCGGACCTTCACGCCCGCGGATCTCGATGACGGGGCGCCGGACGAGCGCGAGCTCGGCGTCCGCGTCTTCTACACGTACTTCGAGCCGCTCTGATTCTGGGCGGCGGCAGGTCGCTGCGCGTCCGCCCAGGGCGGGCGCGTCGACGACGTGCGAACCGGCAGGCGGTAACCATGGTGCTGAAGTGGGGATTGATGCTCTGCGGCGCGGCGGCGATGCTGGCCCTCGCCTGGGCGCCCGTCGCTTATGTGGTGAACGGGAAGGGTCGGGCCGCCCGCGAAGGGGTGGAGTCCATCGTCGATCGTGCGGCACGCGCGCCGGTCATGCCGGCGTTTCAGGGTAGCGGGGGCGGTTTTCTCGACGCGCGGCCCGTGCCGGCAAGCCTCACGGAACCTGTCGGGCAGGGGGAGCCTTCGCCAGCCGGCGGTTCCCGAGACGAGGCGTCTACGGCGGAGCGAACCGCGACGCCGGCACCGCCGTATGACCGTCTGGTGGAGCAGGCCGCGGCGCGCCACGGCGTCGACCCGGGTCTCGTGCACGCGTTGATCGAGGTGGAGTCCGGCTATCGCGCCGACGCGGTTTCCTCCGTCGGCGCGATGGGCCTGATGCAGTTGATGCCGCGCACCGCGCGGCGCTACGGGGTCTCCGATCCGCTGGATCCGGCAGCCAACATCGACGCGGGAACGCAGCACCTGCGGGCGCTGCTCGACGAGTTCGGCCCCCTCTACGAGCTGAGTGCGCTGGCCGCGTACAACGCCGGCGAGGTCGTCGTCCGGCGGCACGGGGGAATCCCACCCTATCCGCAGACCCACAGGTTCGTGCGCCGCGTTCTGGAGGTCCTGCTGTCACAACGGGGCCGGGGCGGCGGCGACTGACCGATGCGCCGATGGAGTTTCGCTGCCGCCTCGGGACCGAGACCGGCGAGATCGTGGAACGGGTCCGCATCGCGGACAGCGAGACCGTCCTCCGGCGGGACCTGGAGAAGGAAGGCCTGTATCCGCTGTCGCTTCGGCGACGGGGCGGTTTCGCGTGGGCGGGCACGTCGATCGGGTGGAAACGGCGGCCTGGCTTGCGGGAGTTCACGGTCTTCAACCAGGAGCTGGCTGCTCTCCTCGAGGCGGGCATGCCGCTGCTGCAGTCGCTCGACATCCTGCGGCAGCGGACGGATCAGCCGGTCCTGAAGACCGTCCTGGACGACGTTCACGCGCAGGTGCGGGGCGGCGCCTCGTTGTCCGACGCATTCGCCAGCCATCGTGATCTCTTTCCCGGCGTCTATACCGCGTCGATCCTGGCGGGCGAGAAGAGCGGCAACCTCGAAGAGACGCTCCGGCGCTACGTGAGCTATGCCAGGGTCATCAGCGGCGTGCGCCGCCGGACGCTCTCGGCCCTCATCTACCCGGCCATCCTGCTGGCGCTGTCCGGCATCGTGGTGGCCATCATCGTCGTTCGCGTCGTGCCGGAGTTCACCAGCTTCTACGACTCGATGGGTGCGAGCCTGCCGCTTGCCACACGCGCGCTGACCGGTGTCTCGGGCTTCGTCACCGAGTTCTTCTGGATCCTGGCGCTCGCGGCCGCGGCGCTCGCCGGCGCGGTATGGACCTGGAGCCGGCAGCCCGGACGCGGCGCGCAGCTCGACCGGCTGCTGCTCGGGCTGCCGTTCGTCGGCGGCGTCGCCACCCGGTTCGCCACCTCGCAGCTCGCGAGAACGCTGGCCACGCTGCTCGGCGGGGGCATTCCGCTCGTCGACGCGCTCGACGTCACGGCGCGCTCGGTCGGCAACCGCCACGTCTCCCGCAACCTGGAAGCCGTCGCCGGAGAGGTGCGCGAGGGCGGTGCGCTCTCGACCTCGCTGGACGCGCGCGGGATCTTTCCGCCGGTGGCCGTCAAGATGGTAGAGGTGGGAGAGTCCACCGGCGCGCTGCAGGACATGCTGAACGCGGTGGCCGATTTCTTCGACGAGGAGATCGAGACGACGCTCGGGCGGTTCATGACGCTCATCGAGCCG
>WTGR01000369.1 GCA_011523485.1 Acidobacteriota bacterium | reverse complement strand
ACCTGCGCCGGCGTGTTCGGCATGGTGCGCACGATGGCGCGATGCCCGAGGCCGGTGGAGATGGAGGCGATGGTCGCCCCCGCCACGATGGAAACCACCAGCGCGGAAGCGTCGATCGCGCCGGCGCCGCGCAGCTCCGCCAGGACCCCGGGCAGCACCTGCGGCTTCACCGACAGCACGATCACCCGCGCGTTCAGCGCGGCCTCCCGGTTGTCGAGGGTCGTCCGGACCCCGAACTGCCCGCCCACCGCGTCCAGCCGCTCCTGGTGGCGGTCGCTCGCGACGATGCTTCCCGCCTGCACGTCGTGCCGCGCCAGCAGGCCGCCGATCATGGCCGAGGCCATCGCGCCAGCCCCGACGAACGCCACGTTCAAGTCGCTCAACACGTTCTTCGTCACGCCTGCTCCCCGAAATATGCTCCCTCGTCGCGCCCTGCCACGCAGGCGCCTCGCCGCGACGCGGCGTGCCGCCACGGGCCACTTGAGTATTCTAATGGCGCCCGATGGACCCGATCGCGCATACCCTCGCGGGCGCCACGCTCGCCGAGACCCGGCTTCGGAACTGGACGCCGTTCGCCGCGCCGGCACTGATCCTCGGTGCCAACGCGCCCGATATCGACGTCGTCACGATGTTCATCAGCCGCGACCTGTCGCTCGGGTTCCGCCGCGGGTGGACGCACGGCGTGCTCGCGATGGTGGTCCTCCCGCTCGTGCTGACGGCGCTGCTGATCCTCCTGGATCGCGCCGTGGCGCGCTGGCGGGGGCGGGAGCCGCGGGCGCGGGCGGGTCCGCTGCTCGGGCTCAGCACCCTGGCCGTCGTCTCGCACCCGGTGCTCGACTGGCTGAACACCTACGGCGTCCGCTTCCTGATGCCGTTCGACGGCACGTGGTTCTACGGCGACGCGCTCTTCGTCGTCGACCCCTGGGTCTGGCTGCTGCTGGGCGCCTCGGTCGTCCTCGCCCGCAGCGCCTCGCCGGTCGGGGCGGGCGCCTGGATCGTGCTCGGGGTCGCGACCACGTCGCTCGTCACCGGCTTCGAGGGCGCGCCGGCCGCGACCCGCCTGCTGTGGTGCGCCGGCGTGGCCGCCATCGTCTGGCTGCGGCTCGCGGGCCGCTGGAAGGGCCGCACTCCGCAGCTCGCCACCCTCTGCCTGTCGGCCGTGGCCATCTACGTCGCGGTCATGGTCGCCGCGTCGCACCTCGCCGAACGGCAGGTCGCCGCGTGGCTGGCCGAGCGCGACGACGTGCCGGTGGAGATCATGGCGAGCCCGGCGCCGGGCAACCCGCTGCTGCGCCACATCGTCGTCGCCGACGCCGAGCACTACCACTTCCTCGAGGTCGACTGGCTGTCCGGCGATCCCATCCGCATCAGCCTGCCGTCCATCGAACGCGGCGGCGACAACCCCGTCACGCGGGCCGCGCTGACCGCTCCTCACGTCTGGGGGCTCGACACCTGGAAACGCTTCCCGGCCTATCGCGTCGAGCAAACGAAAGACGGCTACCGCGTGTCCATCTCCGACGTCCGCTACGTCTGGCGAGGCGGCAGCGGCCTCGGCGCCGCGGTGGTGGAGCTCGACCACGACCTGCGCGTCCGCACGCGCTGAGGCCGGCGCGGGCAGCGGCCGTGGCGGATCCCCAGGGCCAGAACCACGTTGGTCGCAAGCCTGACGGGCAAGTTGAACATCGTCGTCTCGGGCCGCGCGTGCGGAGTTGCGCCCCTTCGTATCGGTCCCGCGGGCGATCGCGACGCGGCTCCCGCGCCGCAACCCGGACCGGCCGATGGACGCCGCGGGTGCACGGCAGCCATAATCTCGACCGTGTTCATCAAGTCACGCCTCGCCTGCTGCTCCCTGCTCCTGCTGGCCACGGTCCTGCTGTCGTCGGCCGGCGGCGCGTCGTCCCCCGGGACCGGCGCGGCACCGAGCGCCGGGCTCGAGACCGCCGGAGCGGCGGCCTGCACCGTGCAGCAGGCGCCGGCGGCGGAAGTACCCCGAACCGGGGCGCCGATGCCCTTTATGGCGACCGAGTACGCCGCCATGTGCGAGCCGGAGCTCGGACGCGTGCCCAGGATCGCCTGCGACGACGGCGTCCTCATTCCGATCACGGTAAACGGCGTCGAGGTGTTCGAGGATCCCGGCAACCACGCCTGCGACAACCCGGACGGGCTGCGGGGCGGCTGCGCGCCGGGCTCGCGCCTCGGGCACGTGGCGGGCCGCGACGCCGGCGGCAATCCCCTGCCGCAGGTCTCGTGGGTGTACTTCTGCCGCTCGGTGGGCCCGGAGAACCTCGAACGCCACGGCTGGGGCTCGGTGCAGATGATCGGCTACAACCG
>WTGR01000834.1 GCA_011523485.1 Acidobacteriota bacterium | reverse complement strand
TCACCGCGCCCTACATGCATGCCGGCAGCCTCGCGACGCTCGCCGACGTCGCCCACCACTATTCGACGCTCGACGAGGAACGGCTGCACGCCGGCGGCGAACGGATCCTGCGCCGCCTGGACCTGAGCCCGCGCGAACGGGCGGACCTCGTCGCCTTTCTCGAAACGCTGACGGACAAGCAGCCGACCAACGAGATCGCCCGGAACGCCGGTGACGCCTTGTGCCAATAGGGTCGAGTCGCTGCCCTTGCGCGCCGGTATGGAACAGGGACGTCAACGCTGGCCGAGCGATCGTGGCCTCAATCACCCGCGAACGCGATCAGTCGCCCACAGACGAGCGCTCCCAGCCAGCAAACCGTCGAGAGGATGGCGTGAGCGGCCAGGCGGGCGCGCGGGGCGTCCTTCAGCAGGAACCCGTGGGACCAACACAAGGCGAGCGTCGACAGGACCCCGACCGCGATGAAGATCAGCTTGAGCTGCAGGAATCCGACGTCGCTGTATTCCTGCGCACGGACTGAGAACAGCAGCGGTCCCGTGATCAGGGCGAGGATCAGCCCGCACGCCGCAACGGGCACGAGCACCCGCACCACAGCTTCGCGAGAGATACCGCGCCACACGCCGAGAAGGCGCAGATTGAGCGGAACGACGGACCCGATCAGCAATGCGATTGCGAAGATGTGCGCGGCGTTGAGGGCGGCGTAGCCCCAGCGGGAACCCCGCAGGGCCTGCGCCAGTCCCGTCTCCTCCAGCGCCGCGAACAGGGCTTCCAAGGTCTCAGTCGCGCTCGGGGTAAAGGACGTACTCCCGCTTGCCCAGGAACAGCCGTTCCGCCTTGACCAGTCTTTTCGACACATCGGCGGCCGGCTCGCCGATCACCCGGATCTCCACTCCTTCGGCCAGATCGCCCTCCTCGAGCCCGGCGCGTTCGTTGCGCCAGGGCTGGCCGACCTCGGCCGTCCATTCCTCGCCATCCACGTCGACCTTCAGGATCCCGTGGGGATTGCCCAGGCGGACGGTCTTGACGATGCCGGTCAGATCGATGTTGCCGCCGGTCGTCCACGACCAGCCGTGGTGGGCCAGAGCCCCCACCGCCGGAGCCGAGAGTCCCAGGGCCAGGACCGCGATGAACAAGAGCCTCCTCATCGTGTGCCTCCACTTCCTCGAGCGTTTCCGGGAAGGTTGCCTCACGCGACCGGACAATCGGGCCGACGCTTCCCGGAGCACCGTCAAGTCTATGACGATCGTGCCCCTGGAGAATACCCGCGGCGCCTTGCGCGGATAGCCATGGGAGGGCCTGCAAATGGGCCTTATATTGAGCGCCGTGGATCGTCGAGAGTTTCTATGCGCCGCCGGTGGCGCAGCCGCGCTGAGTTTGAGCGGCAGGCCGGGCCTGGCTCGGACGCTTCCCGAGGACGGTGCTCTGCACCGCCTGTTGGAGGAAACACCCCGCGAGCGCGTCGCAGCCCACCTTGCAGGCCTGATCAAGGACGGTCTCGATCACCGCACGACGCTCGCCGCTCTGGCCGTCGCGACGTCGCGCCGCGTCCAGCCCTTCCCCCATGTCGGCTTCAAGTACCACACGGTGCTTGCGCTGCAATCGGTCCACCTGACGGCGCTCAACCTGCCGGGCAAGGAGCGCTGGCTGCCGGTATTCTGGGCGCTCGACTACTTCAAGCACGCCCAGGAAGCGGAGCGCCGCCAGAGCGGTTGGACGATGGGTCCGCGACCGGCCCCCGTGGCCGGGACGGCGGAGGCGGCCCGCAAGCGCCTGATCGACGCATTGGATCGCTGGGACCTCGAGGCTGTCGATCCTGCGGTCCTCGATTTCGCCCGCCTGGCTGCGCCGGAACAGCTCTCCGAGGTTCTCTTCAGGTACGGCATCCGGGATCTTCGCGCGATCGGTCACAAGGCCATTGCGGTGCAGAACGTGCACCGGCTGCTGCCGACCGTCGGACCCGACCGCGCGCCGCCCGTGCTCCGCTCCCTCGCCGCAGCGCTCCAGAATCACGGCGGCGGCCCGAATCCCGCCACGAGCGACCTGCCTTCCGACCGAACCTGGCGGGAGTTCCAGGCGATTCTCGGAGAGATCCCGAAGAGCTGGAAACAGGGCCGTCGCGACGACGCCGCACGCGATGAGCTCGTGCGCACGCTGCGCGAGGTCTCGGCGCTCGACGCGGGCCGGGCGGTAATCGACCTCCTGAAGGGCGGAGTGTCCACCGCCTCGATTTGGGAGGGCCTATTCGCCACTGCCGCGGAGCTGGTGCTGAGACGGCCGACGGTGGTCCCGGTGCACGCCCAGACATCCGCCAACGCGTTTCACCACGTGTTCAAGC
>WTGR01000668.1 GCA_011523485.1 Acidobacteriota bacterium | reverse complement strand
CGACCTCGGTGCCGCAGACCGCCTGGTCGGTCGTCACCGCGACCATCCGCGGCTCCGGCGGGTCGGTCAGCACGACCCGGCCGACTATCGATCCGTCAGCCTGTTCCGCGCCGCCCCCGGCAACCGGCACTGCCGGCGGTGCGGCGAGCACGCTCGCGACCAGCCCGACGGCGACGGCAACCGCACCCAACCCTAACACCTTCCTCATGCACACTCGATTGCGGCGATCCATATGCGACCTCGCGCCCCCTTTCGAACCGAAGATTCAATCCTACACGTACCACCATCGGCAGCCGGGCAGCCGGCAAGGGCAGGCATCGTCCGCCGGCAACCGGGGAACGGGACCGCGCGGCCGCCGGGCCGCTAGGCGGCGGCTCGCGTCGGCGCGATCGGGACGATGGGCTACCATCGGAGGATGGGCCAGCCGGCGGGAACGCGCATGCGTACGGCCTACTCGGACGTCGAGCTCGAAGCGCTGCTGGCCGACGTCGAGTCGGACATCGTGGAGCGCAAGGCGACCTTCGACGGCGACGTGCCGCGCGCGGTCCGGCAGGCCATCTGCGCCTTCGCCAACGACCTGCCGGATCGGCGCCGCGCGGGAGTCGTGTTCATCGGCGTGCGGGACGACGGAACACCCGCCGGCCTGGAGATCAACGACGCCCTGCTCCTGAAACTGGCCCACTGCAAGACGGACGGCAACATCCTGCCGCTGCCGGCGATGACGGTCGGCAAGCATACGTTGCGCGGCGCGGACGTGGCCGTGGTCACCGTCGTCCCGGCCGATTCTCCGCCGGTGCGGTTCCAGGGCCGCATCTGGGTCCGGGTCGGGCCGCGCCGCGCGGTGGCCAGCGCCCAGGACGAACGCACGCTCAACGAGAAGCGGCGCCATGGGGACGCGCCGTTCGACGCCCGGCCGTTGCGCGGCGCCTCGCTCGCCGATCTCGATCTGCCGCGGTTCCAGTATCTGTATCTTCCGCGCGCGTTCGACGCCGAGGTGCTCGCGCGCAACGACCGGACGCTCGAGGAACGCCTCGCGGCGACGAAGATGATCGCGGGCGTGGACGATCCCATTCCCACGGTGCTCGGCGTGCTGATGCTCAGCCGCCGGCCGCTGGACTTCCTCCCCGGCGCCTACGTGCAGTTCCTGCGGTTCGCGGGCGCCGACCGCGCCGATCCGATCGTCGACAGCGCGCGCTTCGACGGCCCCGTCACCGACGCACTGCGCGACCTCGACTCGATGCTGCGAGGCCACATCCGCACGTCGGTGGAGATCGGCTCCGGCCCCGCCGAGATCCGGCGCGCCACCTATCCGCTGCCGGCCCTGCAGGAGCTCGCGCGCAACGCCGTCATGCACCGCGCCTACGAGACCTCGAACAGCCCGGTGCAGGTGACCTGGTTCACCGACCGCGTGGAGATCGTCAGTCCGGGCGGCCCCTACGGCGACGTGTCACCGGAGACCTTCGGGCAGCCGGGCCGGCTGGACTACCGCAACCCCAACCTGGCCGACGCCATGCGCGTCAGCGGCCTCGTGCAGCGTTACGGCGTCGGCATTCCCCGCGCGCGCCGGGAGCTGCGCGCCAACAACCAGGAAGAGCCGGAGTTCGACGTCGACGCGCGCCGGGTACGGTGCGTGGTTCGGGTGCGGGCGGACTGGCCGGGCAACCTGCCGGAGGCGCCGTGATCTCCTGGGCGGTTCTTCGACGCCGCCATCGGGCGCCCCGGCCGCGCTGCGTATCTGCCGGAGATGGATCACAGCGTCTTCCTCGACCGTATCCGCCGGTTCCGCTTCGCGGCCGGCAACCGCGAGGCGGCGCGGGCCGACGCGCGGCGGATCGCGGACTTCCTCCGCGCGGAGGGCGCGACCCGCGTCGTCGGCATCGGCTCGGCGTTCGTCTCGAGCCGACGGTTCACGAAGCGCTCCGACATCGACCTCGTGGTGGAAGGCCTGCCGCCCCGGCGCTTCTTCCGGATACTCGCCGGGGCCGCGGACATGACCGCGTTCGAGCTCGACCTGACTCCGGCGGAGTCGGCGACCGACTACATGCGGCAGGCCGTCGACGACGAGGGCGTCGACCTGTGACACCGGAGAAGGCCTTCGCGCGGCGCCTCGCGGCCGAGATCGAGCACGAGCTCGCGGGGCGGCGCCCTACAGCCCGCCCCGGCCGTGCCCCGCCGCCACCTCGACCGCTTCCGGCTCGGGCGTGAAGTCCTCGCCGGGGTTGATGAACCGGTTCCGTTCGAGCCCGTACTGCTTGTCGTAGAGCTGCTTGTAGCGGCCGTCGAGCGCGAGCAACTCGTCGTGGGTGCCGCGCTCGACCACCTCGCCCCCTTCG
>WTGR01000828.1 GCA_011523485.1 Acidobacteriota bacterium | reverse complement strand
GCGAGCTGGCGGCCGATGGCATTCCGCAGTCGGTTGTCGGAGCTGCTGGGAGAGAGCGGGGTGAGGTTCACCTGGACGTCCTGGACGCCGCGCACCTTGGCGATGCGCTCGAACAGCTCGCCCGCCTTGTCGCGCTCGGGCGTCACCTGCCCGAAGATGCGCACGGCCCCGTTGTCGATGCGCCCGTCGATGTAGTCCCAGACCCGGTAGTGCGGATAGCGCTGGATCGCGCGGCTCACGTCCTCGACCAGCTCTTGCTGGTCCTCCTGGACCGGCACCTCGATCTCGCTGACCACGGTGCCGACGCCGCGGACGTCGAAGGTGCGCCGCAACGCCTCGTTCTTGTCCCAGAAGTGGCGCACCCTCCCGGTCAGCGTCACCTCGTCGCCGGCCACCGACACCGCGAGCCGGCGCAGGGCGCGGTCCCCCCGCAATTCGCGCTCGACGGCCTGCTTGATCTGCTCCGGAGACTGGGCGGCGGCAGGGGCCGCGGCGGCGGTCGCGCCGACGACGGCGATCGACAACGCGGCGGCGATGCTGGTGAACTGTCTCTGAATCGCGTCCATGCTTGCTCTCCTCGGCAGGCGGCCTGTCTCTTCACTTGTACCACACCCGCGGGATCCGCGGTGCGGCCATGCCGCGCGGGGCGGCCGGTTGCGCCACGTCGGAGCCCCTCGCGCGGCGTCGAGCGGCCCGGCCGGCCTGACGTCGGTTGGGATCAGTGCGGACCCTCGGGCTCCGACCGGGGCACGCGCGCGCGGGCGGTGTAGGTGGCGTGCGCGAGCTGGTCCTGGAAGTACGCGGTCTGCGACGCCCAGGCCACGAGCTGCGCGAACAGGTGGACCACGATGCAGAGCTGTCCGCCCACGAACGCCCCGCGCATCGCCGGGCCGACGGCGCCGGAAGCGGCCAGGGACCAGACGGCGAGTGCGGCGGCGGTGAGCACCGCGTTCATCAGCCACAGTCCGGCGACCGCGGCCGGGCGCCGGCGGACGAAACGCAGCGCGGCAAGCAGCGCTCCCACCATGCTCCGGCGATCTTCGACGACCGCGCGGACTCTGGCGTAGTCGAAGAGCAGGCCGACACCGGCCACGCCGGCGCCGAACGTCACCTGCAGCGCGGACCGGAGCGGTCCGGCGTCGGCAGACACGGTCGGCAAGCGCACGGGAGCGCCGGAGGGGTCGTCGAGGAGCCAGGAATACAGCCCGCCGAACAGGACCCAGTACACGGCGCCGGCCAGGGCCGCAAGGCGCGCCAGCGGCCAGAAATGGTGCCGGCACGTGGCGAGGAAAGCCGACCCTTCCGTCCGCTGCTGGCGGGCCAGCCGGTCGAGAATGCCGCCTGCCAGGAACGTCCAGACGATTACGCCGGCGGCGGCGATTCCGTTGGCCGCTCCGAGCGGCCACCCGGCGTACAGGTCGCCGAGAGTCGAGAGCACGGCCTGAAAGCCGACCAGACCGGGCCCGAAGGTGTGCGGGATGCCGGCGAGCGCTCCGGCCGCCGCGGCAGGTCGGAGGTGCACCGCGCCGCCGCCCGGGACGAGCTGCAGCCCCAGCAGGACGGCGAGAGTGACGCCCCAGGCGCCGAGAAGCAGCGCCGGGGCGGCCGCGACGCGCCGGAGACCGCCGATGAAGGCGACGAAAGCCATGACGGGCATCGTATGCGAACGCGCGTCGAGGGGAGGATATCGGGGAGACCGGATCGGATCGGCGGGGCGGGTTCCGGGAGCCGGACGCGTCCGGCGCGCCCGGCTCCCGGCGATGTCGGTGTCCGTTTCGCTCTCGCCGGGTCCGGCGCCGTCCGCGGTGGCGCCGGTTACCTGCGCTGGCGTCCTGCTCTGCGTCGTCTGCGCGGGTTCCCGCGGCGCCGGCCCCTACTCGGCGAGGCCGAACGTGAAGACGACGTTGCCCGCCGCGATCGAGACGTACTGCTCGCCGTCGACCGCGTAGCTGATGGGCGCCGAGTGGACGCGGGCGCCCACCGTCATGTGCCAGAGCTCCTCGCCGCTGACCGCGTCGATGGCGAAGAAGTAGCCGTCCACGGTGCCGCCGAAGACGAGGTCGCCGGCGGTGGACATCAGTCCCGAGGTGGACCGCGGCGCGATGGGGTACTCCCATTGGACGTTGCCCGTCGCCGGATCGATGGCGCGGACCGCGCTGTGGTAGTTGTCGATCGGCCCGGCGCTCTCGCCGCCGCCGCCGAGGTACTGCTCGCCTTCGACGTACTCCTCCTCGCGGATGAAGTAGATCTGCTCGCCGTCGAACGCGTTGACGTAGTACAGGCCGGTGCGCGGGCTGAAGGTGGGCGACCACCAGTTGGTGCCGCCGCCGATGG
>WTGR01000810.1 GCA_011523485.1 Acidobacteriota bacterium | reverse complement strand
GCCGCGGTCTACGACGGCGGTCCGCCGCGCGAGCTGCTGCGCGTGGAGCAGCCGTTCCGCAACCACAACGGCGGACACGTCAGCTTCAATCCCCTCGCCGAACCCGGCGATCCCGACTTCGGTCTGCTCTACGTCGGATCGGCGGACGGCGGCAGCGGCGGAGACCCGCTCGACCTCTCCCAGAACCTCGGCTCGATCCTGGGCAAGGTCCTGCGCATCGACCCGCTCGGCACGAACAGCACGAACGGACAGTACGGCGTGCCCGCCGACAATCCTTTCGCCGGCGACGGCGACCCCGCCACGCTCGGCGAGATCTACGCCTACGGCGTTCGCAATCCGCAACGTTTCGCGTGGGACGAGCGGAACGGCAACCTGTTCCTGGCCGACATCGGCCAGAACATCGTCGAGGAGATCAGCCTCGTGCCCCGCGGCGGCAACCTCGGGTGGAACGACTGGGAGGGGAGCTTCCGGTGGATCAGCCGGCGCGCGGTCAGCCTGGTCGATCCGCGCGGCGAGACGGGCCTGTCGTACCCGGTGGTGGAGTACGGCCAGCTCGATCCGCTCTTCCAGCCCAGCTCCATGGCCACCGGCCTGGTCGTCTACCGGGACGACATCGTGCCGCAGCTCGAGAACCTGGTGCTGTTCGGGGACGGTCCCAGCGGCGAGGTCTTCTACTTCTCCGCCGACGACCTGCCCGCGGGAGGCCAGGATGCGATGCGCCGCGTGCTGTTCGACCACGGGGGAGAGACGAAGACGCTGCTGCAGATGATCCGGGAGAAGAACGTCAGCCAGGGGCGGACGCCGGCGACTCGTGCCGACGTGCGCGTGGACTCCGGCCCCGGCGGCCAGCTCTTCCTGCTGAACAAGCACGACGGCGTCATCCGCCGGCTGGTGCCGTAGCGGAGGGAACCCGTGCGCAGCCGGCTGTTGCTCGCCCTGCTCGTGGGAAGCTGTTCGGCCTGGTGGGCCGGCTGCGGCAACGGCGAGGACGCGCCGGTGGCGCCGACCCCGATCGTTCCGGCCACCCCTGTCGAACCGGCGGGGCAGTGCCCCGCGTCGGCAACCTACGGCGTGACGTTCCGGGCCACCTGGGACGCGGCGTCGCACGGCGACTCGCCGCCGTTTCCGTCCGGCGCGCATTTCTCCCGTGTGGTCGGAACGACGCACGTCGAGGAAACCTCGTTCTGGAGCAGCGGCGGCATCGCGACCGACGGCATCGAGATCATGGCCGAGACCGGCGCCGTCGACGTGTTGTGCGACGAGGTGCAGGCGGAGGTCGGAAGCGGACGGGCGAACGGCTGCATCAGGGGACAGGAGGGCTCGTTCAGATCCCCGGGCACGGTCACGTTGTCCTTCGAGGCCGACGAGGGGTTCCCGTTCCTCACCCTGGTGTCGATGATCGCCCCGAGCCCCGACTGGTTCGTCGGCGTCGACGGGATCGGCCTGCGTGAAGGGGAATGCTGGGCGCCCCGAATCGAGCTGGACCTCGTGGGCTACGACGCGGGAACGGACAGCGGAGCGACGTTCACCGCACCCAACGCCGACGTCACCCCGCACGAGCCGATAGGGCCGCTGGAGGCGCTGCCCGCGGACGTGCGGGACGTACCGTTCGCAACCCTCGTGGTGGGACGGGAAGATGGATAGGGTACCGAAACGCCGAGCTGACTCGGCGTTTCGGCCCATCCCCTTTTCCATGACCCTGGGTCGCAGAACGTCGCGGCGGGCCGCGTTCCGCGGCGCAGGCGCCTAGAACAGCGCCGTCGCCCGGCGCTGCCAGGGCTGCCGGCCCTTGTCCTGCGAGATCGCTTCGACGTTGCCCACGTAGGTCCCGGCCTGCGTCAGTACGTGGTGCAGGTCGTTGCCCACGCTGATGAACGGAAAGCCCTTCTCGAGGAACTCGCCGACCCGGTCGGTACCGAACAGGAAGAGCCCGAGGATCACCTGGTTCTTCGCGGCGGCGGCCCGCAGCCGGTCCGTCGCATCGCGCAGCTCGTCCGAGAAGTACATGTCGGGGAACTGGTACTTCTCGTAGAGCCCGAGCGACATGCACAGGTCGTTCTGCCCGAGGAACAGCAGATCGACGCCCGGCACGGCGGCAATCTCGTCGATGTTCCTGATGCAGTCGGCCGTTTCCACCTGCAGCGCCACGATGACGTTGTCGTTGGCGGCGCCGGCGTAGCCGAGGAGACCGCCCTTGTTCATGCTGCGCTGCGGGAAGTAGACCGAGCGCGTGCCCGCCGTCGGGTAGCGGCAGCAGCTCACCGCCTGCCGGGCCTCCTCGGCGGTGTTGATGTACGGCACCAGCACCCCGTCCGCGCCCACGTCGAGCGACTGC
>WTGR01000659.1 GCA_011523485.1 Acidobacteriota bacterium | reverse complement strand
TCGCGCAGCGATTCCGCAACCCAGGCGACACGGTTGCGCGCTTCCCGCGAACGCAGCTCCAGCCTGCCGAGGCGGTGGGCGGCCGCCTTCACCAGCCGGTTCAGGAGGATGTCGGCCGTGAACTCGTCGTAGCGCAACTCCACCGGCAACGGGATGCCGAACCTGCGGCGCATCTGATCGTCGAACCGGACGCGCCCGCGCACGGCAGGCAGCGCATCCTCCTCGGTGCGATAGCCGTGGAGCAGCCCGCGCGAGAACGCCCGCCGGGCGGCGGCGCCGAACGCCAGCGCCAGCGCGTCAGGCAGCGCCGAGTGCTCGGGGAAGTCGAACTCGGAAGCCTGGAACTCGACCTTCCCTATCGCGTAGCACGCGAGCGACAGAAGCTGCCCAATGCCGATCTTGGGCGTGATGCGCACCGACAGCCCGCCGATCTCTACGGCGCCGACGACGCTGCCGGGGGTCAGCGTGTACCGGTCGGCCGTCTCCATGACCGGCGCGACGGCGAGACCAAGGTCCTTGCGAGCCAGCAGCGCGTCCCGTTCGTCCACCGAGAGGGTGAGCGGAGCACTCGTCGCGTACTCTCGAAGGTCAATCTCCCGCACCGCCCTCGCCGCCGCCATCCTGCGCAACACCGCTTCCTTCCTGCTCCTCGCTATCCGAATCACCCGCGCCGCGGAGCCTGTCGAGCGCGAATTCGTCCAGCGTGTCGTGTGCTCCGAACAGATGCTCTTCGATGTACGGCAGTACGCCGTGCTCCCAGATGCGCCCGACGGCTGCTTCGTCGAGGTTTCTGCGCATGAAGTAGCTCGGGCCGATGGCCGCGTGGCGGTCGTCCAGCTTCGCATTGGCGCGCTCCACGACGTCCGCCACCCAATCCATGGCATCAAGGCCGTTCGCCCGCAACCATTCACGAAGCAGACTCCTGACCGGCTCCTTGTTCGTGGAAAAGTTCACGAAGGCGAACCGCCGGCGCAGCGCGAGGTCCACCAGTGCGATGGAGCGGTCGGCGGTATTCATCGTGCCAACGATATGCAGGTTGTCCGGCATCGTGAACCGGGACTCTTCCCCCTCCTGATACATCAGCTTCATGGGAGTATCTCGATACTCCAGCAGGAAGTAGAGCTCGCCGAACACCTTGGCGAGGTTCCCGCGGTTGATCTCGTCGATGATCAGGAAATACTGCCCGTCCGGATCCTGCTCCGCCCGCCGGGCAATCTGCAGGAACGGCCCGTCCTTGAGCGCGAATCCCGGTTGACCGTTGTCGAGTCGCGCCGGGCGGTAGCCCCGCACGAAATCCTCGTACGAATAGGACGGATGGAACTGGACGAGCTGGCAGTGCCCGTCGTCGCCAGCGGCGAGATGCCGGGCCAACTTCTGCGCGACGTACGTCTTGCCGGTGCCGGGCGGTCCCTGGAAGATGACCTGCTTCTTCTCCTGGAGCAGCGTTTCGATGTTCCGAAGAAAGTCGACCGGGAGATGGAGTTCCCTGGCGAGCGGCGCCATGTCGACGTCCACGGCGTCAACGGGGTTCGGCTTCTGTAGCTCACCGTTCTTCTCAACGTCGCCACCGGCCCCACCCGTTTCGTGCAACCCGTGCATCACGTAGACGATCGACTGGGCTTCAAGGCGGTTCGCCGGCCTGTCGAGACCTCGCGCCTTCGCTCGCGCCACGAGCTCGTCGAGAAAGGCCAGCGCGTGCCGGTAGGTGGTTTCCTCGTCGGCGCCCGCGGCCGGCCCGTCATAGCCCAGCCGCCTGAAAGACGAGTCGAAACGGGTCGCCATGTACGGTGGATAGCGGCCCGCGCCGAGAGCCATGAGCAGCACGGAGATGGTCCTCAGGCGGATTCGTGCCGATCCCGGCCCGGCGTCAGATGGAAATCGCTTCGAGAATGCGCGGATGTCGCCCGGCTTCAAGTCCCCGTCGGACCAGATCGCCCCGAGCGCCTCTCGCCCACCCTCCCGGTCGTTGTTCAGCCACGTCTTGAGATGGTCGGCACTTCTCCAGTCTATCGGGTGGTATTGCCCGGACAGCGCCGACTTGAGGAGATCGAACCACCCATCGTCATCGGCCAGGAGCGCGCGGCGAGCAGCTTCCAGTTTCCTCCCGATCTCGAGCTTGTAGTCGATCTCGTCGCGGTCGAACTTGCCGGTGGCGAGATACCGCCCCACGGTCTTGAGGTATTCGTCCCATTGCTCCTCGGTCGGCATCTGAATCCTGCTCCCACAGTTCTTCGGGGGCGGGCACTGTACCGGACGGCCCCTACTTCTGCAACCCGGTGACGTATCGCGGGTGCACGACATCATTGTTAGATGAGCGTCAGGCGGCGTTTGCGGCACGTCG
>WTGR01000674.1 GCA_011523485.1 Acidobacteriota bacterium | reverse complement strand
CATGGCCGCCGAGCGTGAGGACTGGAGCGATCTGGACGCGACGCTCGCCGACGGCCTGGAGTGATGGTGACGGCGGCAATGAACCCCGCGGGTTCGCGACCGGCGATTCTGCTGACCGGCGCCACCGGCTGCATCGGCGGCCGCCTGCTTGCGGCGCTCGAGGCGCGCGGGTATCCGGTCCGCTGCATGACACGACGTCCGCAGGCCCTGGCCGGTCGGGTGGGACCGCGCACCAGCGTGGTCCGCGGCGACTGTTTCGACCCGGCCTCGCTGCCGGACGCCCTGGCCGGGATCGACACCGCCTGCTACCTGGTCCATTCGATGGGGGGCGCGGCGGACTTCGAGGCGCAGGACCGCACGGCGGCGCGCAACTTCGGGGCCGCCGCGCGCGCCGCGGGCGTTCGCCGCATCGTGTACGTGGGCGGCCTCGGCTCGGCCGCGGGCCTCTCCCGGCACTTGCGGAGCCGGCAGGAAACCGGTGCGGTGCTGCGCGAGTCGGGCGTCCCGGTCATCGAGCTGCGGAGCGGCATCGTGCTCGGCGCCGGCAGCCTCTCGTTCGAGTTGATCCGCGCGCTGGTCGAGCGGCTCCCGGTCATGATCTGTCCGTCGTGGGTCCGTACCCCGACCCAGCCGATCGCGCTGGCGGACCTGGTGGCCTATCTCGTGGCCGTGCTCGACCGGCCCCACGGCGAGAGCCGGGTGTTCGAGGTGGGGGGTGCGGACGTGGTGTCGTACGGCCGGATCATGCAGGAGTACGCTCGGCAGCGCGGACTCCGGCGCTGGCTGATCCCGGTGCCGTTGCTGACGCCGCGCCTCTCGAGTCTCTGGCTGGGGTTGACCACGCCGGTGTACGCAAGGGTGGGCCGCGAGCTCGTCGACGGCCTCCGTACCGCGACGGTCGTGAGCGATGCCGCCGCCCTGGCCGCGTTTCCCGTTCGCCCGTTGGGGCTGCGGCAGGCCGTTGCGCGGGCCATCGAGGAAGAAGACGCCGGCTTCGCCTCGATCTCGTGGTCCGAGGGTGCGTTGTCGGCGGGGACGGCCCTGCGCTGGGGTGGCGCGCGCATCAGCACCCGGCTGATTCACTCGTGCGCGGTCGACCTGCCCGTGGCGCCTGCCGCCGCGTTCGCGCCCATCCGGCGCATCGGAGGCGCCAGCGGCTGGTACTACGGCGACTGGCTCTGGCGCCTGCGCGGTCTCGTCGACCTGCTGCTGGGCGGCGTCGGCATGCACCGCGGCCGGCGCGACCGCGAACACCTGGCGGAGGGCGACGTGCTGGACTGCTGGCGGGTGGAGGCATACGAGCCGGATGTTCGCTTGCGGCTCGCGGCCGAGATGAAGGTGCCGGGCCGCGCGTGGCTGCAGTTCGACGTCGCGCCGCGCGGCGAAGGGGTTTCCACCGTTCGTCAGACCGCCGTCTTCGATGCGGCGGGCCTGCTGGGGCGGTGCTACTGGCATGCGCTGTACCCGGTCCACGTCGTTCTGTTCAGGGGTTTGCTCCGCCGCATCGCCCGGCGCGCGGTACGGGAGCCGTCCTCCCAGGACTAGCGGTCGGCGACGCAGCGTTCGAGAAAAGCGCTGGCGAGGCACGGATCATCCATGAAAAATACCAACCCGATAGAGGCATTATCATGGATTCATGGCAGGTCGCCTGATCCCTCGCGCGGCGCAGGAGCTGGTCACGCGGGCGCTCGGCCGTTCCCCCGTCGTCGCCATCGTCGGGCCGCGCCAGTGCGGGATGCGCTGCGGACGCACCCGCGCATCGGTGCCTCGTGGGAGGGATTCGTTCTCGAGAAGGTGATCGCCGAGTCCGCGCCGGACGAGGTCTGGTTCTGGGCGACCCACAACGGCGCGGAGCTCGACCTGCTGTTGCTGATTCAGGGCCGGCGGGTGGGCGTCGAGATCAAGCGCGTGGACGCGCCCCGGCGTACCCGCTCGATGACGGTTGCCTTGCACGACCTCCGGCTGGATGCGCTCTACGTGGTCTATCCAGGGGACGTGCGATACGCCATCGACGACCGGATCGCGGCGGTTCCGGCCGGCGCGGTCTTCTCAATTTCGGCCGCCGGCTCGTCGGCGCCGGCCGCCTATCCGACGTTGCCAGAGCCGGGGGAGTAGAGTGGGGATGGAGCGGTCGATGACCAGACGTAGACTCCCGCTCGGCATTCAGACCTTCCGGGAGATTCGCGAGCGGGACTGCTACTACGTCGACAAGACCGCTCATGCCCGGCGGCTGGTCGACGAGGGTAAGCACCACTTCCTCTCGCGCCCCCGGCGCTTCGGCAAGAGCCTCTTCCTGGACACGCTGAAGGAGCTGTTCGAGAGCAACGAGGCGCTGTTCGAGGGGTTGGCCATCCATGGCGATTGGGACTGGTCGGCTCGTCATCCGGTCCTGCGTCTGAGCTTCGGTGGCGGCAACTTTGGGGAATCGGGACGCCTGCACACCAACGTCATGGCGCAGCTCGATGCCGTCGAGCGCGAGTCCGGCGTGAAGTCTGCCTACTCCACGGCCGCGGAACGATTCCGCGATCTGCTGGTGGTGCTGCACCGGCATGCCGGACGGCCCGTCGTGGTGCTGGTGGACGAGTACGACAAGCCGATTCTGGACGCGCTGGAGGTTCCAGAAGTGGCCCGCGCCAACCGCGACTTCCTCCGCGGTCTCTACGCGATGATCAAGGACGCCGACGCCCACGTCCGGTTCACTCTACTGACCGGCGTCAGCAAGTTCTCGAAGGTGAGTCTGTTCTCCGGCCTCAACAATCTGACGGACATCACGCTCGAGCCGGAATACTCCGCGATCTGCGGCTATACGGACCGCGATCTCGACACGGTATTCGCGCCGGAACTGGCGGGGCTGGACCGTCAGGCCATCCGCGACTGGTACAACGGCTACTGGTGGCTCGGGGAGGAACGAATCTACAACCCCTTCGACATCCTGTTGCTCTTTCGCCGCCGCAAGTTCGACGCCTACTGGTTCGAGACCGGCACCCCGACTTTCCTGGTCGAAACGCTGTTCGACCGCCGGGTGAGCTCCCTGGCCCTGGACGACATGGTGGCCGGCAGCGATCTGCTGTCCACGTTCGACGTGGACGACATGGCGACCGAGGCGCTGCTGTTCCAGACCGGCTATCTGACCATCAAGGGGGAGGAGGACCTGGGCGGCGAATCCCTGTATCGCCTGGGCTATCCGAACCGCGAGGTACGACAGAGCCTGAACCGAAGTCTGTTGCGCCACCTGGTCGGCGACTCGTCGCGCCCGATGGAGAACCGCGTCCGGCTGTACCGGCTGCTGGAGGCCCACGACGTCGAGGGGCTCAAGACGCTGTTCCACGCGTTCTTCGCCAGCATTCCGTACGAGTGGTACACGAACAACGACATCGCCAGCTACGAGGGCTACTACGCGAGCGTCTTCTATTCGTATTTCGCGGCGTTGCACCTCGACGTCACGGTAGAGGACAGCAGCAGCCACGGACGATTGGACATGGCCGTGCGCTGCGGCGGCCACGTGTACCTGTTCGAGTTCAAGGTAGTCGACCTGGCGACCGAGGGGGCGGCGATGGCGCAACTGAAGGCGAAGGGTTACGCGGACAAGTATCGCGGCCTGGGCGAGCCGATCCATCTGGTTGCCGTCGAGTTCAGCCGCGAGACGCGCAACCTCGTGGCGTTCGAGGTGGAGCGGGCCTGACCGTTTTCGGCGACTGGTCCCGTTCGCCGTGCGCGAAGAGCTAGAATCCACGCAGCGCCAAGAGCTAACGGGAGCGCGTCGGGATGACCCCGCCGTCGGAGAAGCTGGCCGGTTCCCTGCACGCCCTGCGGTTCCTCCAGGAGCGCGGCGTGGTCGCCGTACGCGCTCCGAATCTCTCGCGGTCGCACCGCGAGCGGCTCGTCCGGCACGGGTTCCTGCTGCCGGTCACGAAGGGCTGGTATGTCGCCGGTTCCTGATGAACCTGATGCTGACGGCCGCCGGCTATCCCTGGACCGTCATCCCGGTCGAGCGCCGGGATGCGTACATGGCGGCGCTGGAAGCCGCGAGCGTCCGGCACGACATCGGCCCGTTCACCGACTTTCTGGCCGGGCTGGTGGGCGAGGGGACGGAGCTGGGGGACGACGCGGGGTAACGGCTTGGACTATTCTGGTTTCATCATGACCGTCGTGAACGTTCACGAAGCCAAGACCCAGCTTTCGCGGCTTCTCGAACGCGTGCACGCCGGCGAAGAAACCGTGATCGCGAAGGCGGGCAGACCTCGCGCTCGCCTGATGCCGTTGGAGACGCCCCCGGAGCGCGTGCTCGGACGTTATCGCGATCTTGACGGCGACGTGCCGGACTCGGTGTTCGAACCGCTGACCGGGGCCGAGCTGGCTGCATGGGAAGGCGACGGATGAATCTTCCCCTTATCGGCGCCGTGCCGAAGGGCGAAGGCCGGTGCGAGACGGGCGGCCAGTTCTTCCGCGCGTCGCGTGCGGGCGATATCGTTGGGTTCCCGGAGCAGCGCCTCCAGATCCCCCGGTCGGAGACCGGGCACCGCGGCCGACTCCTCGGTTTCGCGCCACCCGTCCTGCCCGGCGACGAAGATGGTCGCAGCGCCTTGCGGTCGCGCTTCCGAACCGCCGGTACGGTTCCAGATCCATAGCTCCGGTACACCGAGCCGCCGGTAGGCTGTCAGGCGGGCGTCGAACCGTTCCCGGCTCAGCGGCGTGGTGTCGATTTCCACGACCACATCGGGAACCGGCGCAGGGCGGCCCGCCGTCTCGAGCGCCTTGAGCTTCGCCGGAGAGACGAAGAGCTGCGCGTCCGGATGACGCCGGTCGTCTTCGCTGCCTTCGACCGGTGCGGTTGTACCGACGTGGGCCGGCACACCGGATGTGCGGCGCAACTCTGTCAGGAGCTCGGCGACGGCGAAGGCTCTCGGGTCGTGGTATCGACCGTTGGGCACGGCGTCCACCTCCAGCGCGCGTCGGGGACCGTTGTACGAGGAACCACGGGGCAGGCTCTCGCTGTCCATCAGCCGGTCGTAGCATTCCACCGGCATGGGGAAGATCAATGCCCCGTGCTCGACGCGCACGTCCGAGTGCTGATTGAAGATCGCCGTCGCGGCGGCCATGCCGGCAGCCTACTCCACTTCAGGCGCGGACAGGTAGTGACCGGGGCTTCGGTATCGAGGTCGACTTCATCACTTCCGGCTGACACGAGTTGACGGGAGCATGCCGGAATGAGCTTGCCGCCGGAGAAGCTGGTCGGACCACAGTGGCCATGGGCGCGCTAGCATTTACGTCATGAAAGGCCGTGGCTCTCACCCGACCGGTGCGGCACGAACCCTGCCGCCGTTCGAGCCCGATCGCCTGGCGCAGCCGCACGACCTGCAGTTCCGCGGCCTGCGCCACGGCATCTGGCTGCATCCGGACGTATCGGACCACCTGCGGGTGTGGGCGCACCTCTACGGGCGTCTGGGAATCGTGCTCCAGCACCTGGCGGCGCACGGGCGAACGACTGTCGTGAAGGGCTGCCGGGACGGGAACCGCGGCTGGCGCCGATCGCCGCTCGGCGGCGCCAACGGCATGCAGTACTACCTGTGGTGGACGCCGCGCGGCAGCCGGGTGGCCGACGGGCTGGCCCTTCCCGTAGACGCCGTCCTGGTGCGCGCCGTCCGCCATCACGACGACCACGCCCCGCTCGAGGCCGGCAACCTGGACGACTACCTGCCGCTCGGCGCACCCGACGACCTGAACGACGACATCGCCGGGCGGCCCTGGACGGACGCGCAGGTCCGGTTCGTGGAGGACGAACGCCCGGTCCGGATCATGCTCGGCCGGCCGGGCTCCGGCAAGACCACCGTGCTCTGGAAGGCGGTCGAGGCCAGGAGCGGACAGCGCGTGTTGTACCTCACGTGGTCGAGCGCCCTGACGCGCCACGCCGAGGAACGCTTCGCGTCGTTCGCGCCCGCCGATGTCGAGGTCGTCGCCCGCGACTTCGCGACGTTCGTCGGGGAGATCTGCGGGACCGATGTCCCCCGGCAGGCGCTGGCCGCCAGCCGCGCCAGGTTCGACGGCGCCATCACCCGGCTCGGCCGCGACATGGCCGGACCCTGGAAGAACCGGCGCGATGCGCTGCACGCCGAGCTGCGGGCCATCCTCTTCGGGCGGGCGATACCCGGCGAGACCGGCTGCGTCGCCGAGCGCGGCATTGCGCGCCTCGGCGACGACGCGTACCGCGACCTCCGCGGGGACCACGACGGCGTCGGCCCCAAGGGGGCCCGGGCGTTGCTCAAGGTCGCCCGCTTCCTGGCGGCGGACGGCGTGCGGGCGGTCTTTCCCGAGCTCGTCGCCGCTACGGGCGCCATCGGCCGGTTGCGTGACGACCACGTACCGGAAGGCTTCGACGACTTCGACCGCATCGTCGTCGACGAGCTCCAGGATCTGACGCTGCTCGAAACCGCGGTGGTGGTGGAGTTGTGCCGCGCGATAGGACGCCGGCGCGGCCGGGCGCCCTGGCTGCTGATGGCCGGGGATGCCGGGCAGACCGTCCGGCCGACCGGGTTCGACTGGGGGCCGCTGAACGACCTGCTGGCCCGGCGGGTGGGCGCGCCGGCCAGCTTCCAGTTGGATGAGCACCTGCGCTGCCCCAGCCGCATCGCCGAGGTCGTCGAGCGCGCCTCGGAGCGGTACGTCGATCTCGAGAAGCGGGTTCGCCCCACCAAGCAGCGGCGCCAGGACGGAGGCCAGCACGTCGATGCGCATCTCGTCCACGTCGATGTCCCCAGTGGTTCCGAGGCCGTCGAGCTGCTGGAGCGCCTCGACGACGTGGACGACGTGGTGATCCTCTCGGCATGCAACGATCTGCCGGCGTGGGTGCCCGAGCGCCTGCGCGACAGCGTGCTCACGCCGGCCGAGGCCAAGGGACTGGAGTACCAGTCGGTATGTCTTCTCGACCCGGGCCGGCTGCTGTTGCAACTGCATGGCGCGGAGCAGACGTTCGTGGTGGATGCCGAGCTCGACTGGCAGGCCCGGCGAACCGCGATCGATCATCTCCGGGTGACGCTGAGCCGGGCGACGGAGACCCTCGTGTGCATCGACGTCGAGGCCACGGACGAGGAAAGGGAGCGCAGCCTCGCGCTGCTGGGGGACGCGGCGCCGTACAGCCCGGAAGACCTGCTCGACCACTTCGCGCAGGCCGACGTGTCCCCGGAGGAGCGGGTGGAGGCGCGGACCAACGACGCCCGGGCGCTGATCGACTCGGCGCCGGGCCGGGCGTGGCAGCGCGCCCGCCAGGCGTTCCGGCTCCTGGGGGATCCCGAGCTGCCGAACGGCGTGTCGGACCGCGCCGTGCGCCTGGAGGCGCGCACGACGCTGCTCGCCACGGCGGCACGCCTGCTCGTCGACGGCCCGCCCGACGGGGTGCGGCGCCGCGACGTGCTCGAGGCCGCGCTGGAAGCGGTCCGCATCCGGCACGAGCTTCTGCCGCCCGAACCTGCATCCAGCGCCCACCGGACCGAGGCGGGCGAGCGGCCGGTCGCGAGCGAACCAGTCGCCGAGTCGCCCCACCCCTACCTGCTGGCGTTCGAGGAGGAGCAGACGCTCAGGGAACTGGCGGCCTGGTCGATCGACCGGTCGGCGCGCCCGTTCGGCCTGTTGGAGAGTGCACGCACGCTCGAACGGCGGCAGCGACCCGGAGGAGACTGGCTGCGTCCCGCCCTGCTGCCCGTGGCGCAGGCGTTGCGCGAGGGGTTGAGTGCGGGGGCGGCCGACCCGGAGTCCGCCGCGTGGTTCGCCGACGCCGAGGTCGAGGCATGGCTGCGGCTGACCGGCTACACGGGAGACGCCGCGGCCAGGGCCCGCGTGCTGCGCGGCAAGGCCTTCGACACGCTGCTGAAAGCCGCTGCGAACGACAAGGGACCCGCCCGCAGGAAGCGGCTGGGCGGGGTCGAAGCGCTGTTGGCGACAATCTCCCCGGACCTGCCGCGCCTCGGGCGGCTGCGCGAGGAGCAGAGGCGGCCGGAGGAGGCCGCCGCGGCCTACGAGCGCGCGGGCGCCCACAAGGACGTGCTGCGCGTGTGGCGGAACGCCGGCGCCTGGGAGCGCGCGGTCGAGCTGGCCCAGGGCGACATCCGCGCCGATCTGGACTGGCTGATCGAGCTGGAGGGCCTGATCGGCCGGCGGCCCGCGCAACAGAACAAGCGCCTGCGGAACGGCGAGCGCGACCGCCTCGAGAAGCTGCTCGACACGGTCCAGAAGCGGCCGCCGCGCAAGCGCGGCGGGAAGGGCGAGTGAGGTCCTTCAGCGTATCCGGAAACAGGCTCTTCCCGAAGCGCCGCGGGCGGGACAGAAAGTAGTGCGTCCCTCGTTCAGCAGCGCGCGGACATGAGGCGTCTTGCCCACGTAGTAGCAGTTCCGCTCCCGGAGCGTGCGGACCGTCCGGATGCCGATGGGCAGTCTGCGCCTGGTCATGGGGGCGTTGCGTCACATCGCATCGAACATTGGCGATTTTGCGATCCGCAGCCAATCTGCGACCTCCGGCACTGCGTCGCCGCAATCCTCGCGCGCCAGCTTTTCGAGATCCTCGAACAAACGCCGCAGGGATGCCGGATCGTCCGGCGCGCGGGCCGCGAAGCCGTGAACGAGCACGCTGTTGTTGCGCAGCGTCGGCTTCAGCAGTGTCTCGTCATCGAACCGCAGGAGCGACTTGGCCAGTCGATCTCCACAATGTCGCAGAAGTCTGCCCACCTGAAACCGGGAGGCCAGCAGCTTGCCGCCGGGGCCTTCGGAGAAGGGCTTCCGCTTCTTGCGCTCGGACTCGCGCTGCACCGCCACTACGGCGGCATGATCCGGATCGAGGTTCGCCGAATCGAGACCGTGATCGAAGAGCCTGGCCTGACCGACCAATTCCAGCAGGCGATAGGCGCGTACGAGGGCATCCTCGTTCTGTCCCTGCCGCAGGCGGCGCTCGCCGTTCGCAAGCAGATCGACGGCCAGCCTGCGCAGCCGGGCGGCCATTGAACGGTGGTCGATACGCTCCGGTTCCCGCGCCAGAGCGGCGACCCAGTCGTGCGCGTCCGCCGTCGGCCAGAACCGCCGCCAGTCGTCCGATGGAGGTTCCGCTACTTCGACGGTCGCCGCTGCTGCATGATCGAGTCGGTCCCACGCGGCGTAGAATCGTGCCGCTGAACGAACGGCCCTCGCCGTGTGGACGAAATCGTCGGGATAGAGCGGCGCCAACGAACCATCGGGGGCGGGAAGCACGTGTGTCACGGCCGCGAAATCGCCTCTGGCGAACAGGGCTCGTGCGAGATCCAGACGCCGGTGGCCTTCTACGGTCGTGGTGCGAATGCCGCGCACCTGTTCGGAGCCGGGTTCGACCATGCCGCGCCGATCACGGCGGCCCGTGACGTAGCGCAGCCGCGGGACCGCCCGGCGAGTCGCGGCCAGGACGAGCGCGGCGCTCATCGCCTTCGTGCCGCGGGTGAAGTCGACGACGACGTCGGCCGGCGCCGCGTCTCGCAGCAGCGTCGCCAGCACGCGGTCGAAATGGGCGTAGGCCGCGTCGGCGTCGTTCTCGTCGCCGGCCGGCAACGGAGAGACTTCTACTGCTGCGCCGTCGAGCCGGTGCCGCAGCGTCCGAGCGAAGTCCTCGGTCACCGTGGACGGCAGCAGCACCACTCTGGCCCAGGCATCGGTGGCAATCGACTTCCGCAACGGCGTGAACAGCGTTTCTTCGAGCCGATCGAGATCGCCGGT
>WTGR01000074.1 GCA_011523485.1 Acidobacteriota bacterium | reverse complement strand
TGGCTGGGAGGCAGGGATTCGAACCCCGATTCCACGGTCCAGAGCCGCGTGTCCTACCGTTGAACGACCTCCCAGCAAGAAGGCGCAGGCGGGATCAACTACACAGTATAGCAGGGCTTCGACGACGACGGAGCCGCGAGACCGCCGGCAGGGGCACGGCCGCGGATCAGGACCCGCGCGCCGCCAGCTCGATCTCCGCCGCCAGACTCGCAGTCACCCCGTCTCCCCGGAACGCGCCGGTCACCGGGGCGGCGTCCCGCGGGTTGGCGGCGGCGGCGACGGTCACATGCCGGTCCGCCACGGCCAGCCCCTGGCTGGGGTCGTAGCCGCGCCAGCCCCCGCCGCGCAGGAAGACCTCGCCCCAGGCGTGCAGCTCGGTCGAGTCCGCCTTCTCGCTGTGGGCGTAGCCGCTGGCGAAGCGCGCCGCGAGTCCCACGGACCGGCAGCAGGCGACGAAGAGCACGGCCAGATCGCGGCAGGCGCCCCGTCCGGACGCGATTGTCGCCTCGGGAGCGAGCGGGGGACCTTCCGGGCGCGTCTCCCGGACGAACGCCGCCCGGATGCGCCGGGCGAGGACCAGCGGGAAGCGCGCCGAGTCACGCTCCGACTCGGTCGCGGCGGCGAGGGCCATCTCGCGCACGGCGGGATGCGCGGCGTCCGGCGGGCTGCGGTACAGCGCGAGCCGCTCGCAGAACTCGGGCGCGTAGGCGTAGGGCAGCGGCCGGTCCGGTTCGGTGACGAGGAATCCAAACGGGTTGTCGAGCAGGGTATCGACGACGGCGTGCGTGCGAATCGTCAGTCGCGGCCACCGGCCCTCGAACCACGTGCGCGTGACGACGTTGCCCTCCGGATCGAGGTTGTCGGCGCGCACGGCCGGCTCGGGATCGATCTGCAGCGCGAAGTCGACGAGCCGGACCGCGCCGTCGGCCCGCGGCCGCAGCCGGATGACGTGCGGTTCCAGGTAGACGGGGGCGTCGAAGGCGTACGACGTTCGATGGCGGACGGTGATTCTCACGAGACGTGGGAGACCGGCGCCGCCGGGGCGGTCTCGATCTCGTCGTAGGCGCGGTCGAGCAGCTCCCCGGGCGTCTCCTCTATCGCGCGTCGGATGCGTTCGCCCCACCAGCGCGAGAGCTGCTCGAGGTCCTGCTTCTGGAAGCGGCGCTCGATGATCCGGAAGGAGTTGCGCCGGTACAGCACCACGTCGATGGGGAAATCGACGTCGGCGGCGCTGATTCGCGTCGAGTCGAAGGAGAGGCAGGCGACCTTGAACGCATGCCGCAGCGAGTCCTCCACCCGGAGCGTGCGGTCGAGGATCGGCTTGCCGTAGCCGACGGATCCGATGACGTGGTAGGGGGTCAGGCGGCCCGTGTCCACCCAGTTCCCTTCCGGATAGAGCAGGTAGAGCTTCTGCCGCGCGTCGCGCTCCATCTGCCCGCCGATCAGGATGTGGATGTTGAAGGGAATGCCGCTCTCGTGCAGCGCCGCCTTGTCCTCGTGGGCCACCGCCCGCACCTGCTCGGCCAGCAGGTTGACGGCCTGGTAGAGGCGTTCGAACGGCTCGTCGCGGCTGGCGCGCTCGGCGAGCCGGTCCTCGAAATACGTCAGGGTCTTGTCCCGCAGCGACCGCAGTCCGGAGGTCATGACGAAGAAGGTGCCCCGCGGCGGCGAGTAGACGTTCACCTTCCGCAGCGTCGTCACCTCGCGGCCCGACGTGATGAGGGTGTCGGACAGGCCGACGATGCCGTCCTCGACGTTCATCGCGACGCAGTAGGTCATCGCAGCGATTCTCCCCGCCGGCGTTGCGCGAAGAAAGTGTGCGTGATCTCCTTGCCGACGCCGTCGAGCTTGTCCTGAATCGCGTCGAGGAAATCGTGCAGGCCCGAACGAGCAACGTCCACGATGTCAGTATAGTCGAGCCCCGCGACGAGGCGGCGGAGCGCGATCGACCATCAGTCGGCGAGCCGCTCCTCGATCAGCGCGACGCCGCCGAGCCGGGTCATCTGCGAGCGGATCCAGGCCTGCCGCCGGCGCACGCTCGGCGACGGATCGTCGGCCCGCCAGCGGGACGGCAAGGGCAGGACCGCCGCCAGCAGCGCGGCCTCGTCCGCGTTCAGCTCCGCCGGGCGCTTGTCGAAGAACCGTTCGCTGGCCGCCGTGATGCCGAAAACGCCCGTCCCGAACTCGGCGACGTTCAGGTACACTTCCACGATCCGGCGCTTGCTCCAGCAGAGCTCGATGAGCACCGTGAGATAGGCTTCCAGCCCCTTCCGGAACAGGCTGCGGCCGGGCCACAGGAACAGGTTCTTGGCGGTCTGCTGGGAGATCGTGCTCGCGCCGCGCA
>WTGR01000671.1 GCA_011523485.1 Acidobacteriota bacterium | reverse complement strand
GAGATAGATGAACATGCCGATCAGCCAGACGAGTTCTCTCGGCCGCTTGTACGACCCGTACATGAACCCCCGGAACATGTGCAGGTAGACGACGATGAAGAACGCCGAAGCCCCGGTCGAGTGCAGGTAGCGAAGGAGCCAGCCCCAGTCGACATCCCGCATGATGTACTCGACCGAGGCGAACGCCTCCTCTGCCGAAGGCTTGTAGTTCATCGTCAGGAAAATGCCCGTGACGAACTGCATGACCAGCACGACCGTCGCAAGCACGCCGAAGCCGTACCAGAAGTTGAAATTCTTCGCCGCGTAGTACTCGGTGGCGTGCTCCCTGATGAGGCGCGTCATCGGGAAACGGGCATCGATCCACGCGACGAGCGCGTCAAATCGTCTGCCAGGCCGGCGGTCAAGGTCCGGTGCCGTGCTCGCCACCTAGACGCTCCCGGTGTCCGCGCCAATGAGTATCGTGCTGTCGTCGACGTAGCGGTACGGCGGTACGGGCAGGTTCGTCGGCGCGGGAACGCCTGCGAATACGCGCCCGGAGAGATCGAATGTCGAACCGTGGCAGGGACAGTAGAAACCACCCCCCCAGTCGGCGCCGAGATCCGCAGGAGCGACCTCGAACCGCGGCAACGGCGCACACCCCAGATGCGTGCACACGCCCTCGACGACGAGAAAGCGGGGCCGGACGCTCCTGTGGTCATTCCGGGCGTAAGCGGGCTGTATTGAATCGGCAGAATCGGGGTCTGCGAGCAGCTCCACGTCGCGGTCGAGCACGCCGAGCATTTCCTCGGTGCGGTGCACGACATAGATCGGCCGGCCACGCCACTCGACCTTCATGAGCGCCCCGGGCTCGAGCTTGCTGACGTCGACTTCGACGGGGGCGCCAAGCGCCTGCGCCCGGGCACTCGGGCGAAACGAGGCGACGAACGGCACGGCGGCGGCGACGGCCCCCACACCGCCGGTGACGGCCGTGGCGGCGGTCAGAAAATGTCGCCTCGTCAGTCTCTGGCTCTGGGTCATTGACCACTCCTGCACGGAGAGTACCGGCCGGCGGCCGTCTCTCGGGGTCAGGTAACTCCGTGATCTATTGTGGTGATGGCAATCCGCGCCCGGCGCGAGCGCAACGTCGTCCGACTCGTTGCGGCGGCGGGATTATACACGCGGGCCGAAGACCTTGACCACAGCGCCCCCGGGCGTTTCAGGACAGGAAAACAGCCCCGCAAACACCCCGGAAGGGCCAATCTGCGATAGAGTCTGTACCCTATGGATCGCAGGCGGCTCGACGGGTGCAGAGGGCGCCCGGGACCGCCGAACACCGGTTGACCATGAACCAGACTTCGAACCGCTGGAGCGCTGTGAGCTTCGTCGCACGGTCGATTACCGTGGGTCTTGCCGCGGCGTTTCTTGTCGTACTCGTCAGGCCGGATCTCGTCGCACCGCCGGCCGAATCCCCGAGCATGCCTGTCGCGAGCTTCGCCGACGCGGTCGCGGCAAGCTCGCCCGCGGTTGCGAACATCTACACGGAACGCACGCTGACTCCGCCCGGCATCGGTATCGGCCGAGCGCTCCGGGGCGGTTTTCTCGGCTCGGCCGTCGTCATCGATCAGGAAGGCTACCTGGTCACGAACTGGCATGTGATCCGGGGCGCTGACGAGATTCGCGTTCAGCTCGCCGACGGCCGCGTGGCGGCGCCCGACATCGTCGGGACCGACCCTGAGACGGAGCTTGCGCTGCTGAAGATCGCTCTGCCGGATCTGCCGAGCATCGAGCTCGGCCGGTCGGACGAACTTGAGGTCGGCGAAGTCGTTCTCGCCATCGGCAATTCGCTGGGCCTGAGCCAGACGGTCACGATGGGCATCGTGAGCGCGACGGGCCGCAGCCAGCTCAACGTGGCCCAGTTCGAGGACTTCATCCAGACCGATGCGGCGATCAACATCGGCAACTCCGGCGGCGCCCTGGTCAACAGCCAGGGCGAACTCGTCGGGGTCAACACGGCGGTCACGAGTACCGCAGCCCGCGATCAGGCGCCGCCGGAAGGCATCGGTTTTGCGATCCCCGTCAACCTCGTCCGGGGTGTCATGGCCCAACTCATCGAGCACGGCCGCGTCATCCGCGGCTACCTCGGCGTCGAAGTCGACGATCTCTCGAGCCGAGACACGGCAACACTGGGGATCGACGGTCCTGCGGTGCAGGTCCGTTCGGCGATCGGTCCGGCGTTCCTGGCGGGACTGCGCCCCGGCGACATCCTGACCCATGTCGCCGGGCAGCGCGTCACTACCGGACAGCAGGCGATGAACATCGTCGCGGGCACGCAGCCCGGCGAGCGCATCGAAGTGCGCGGAAGGCGGC
>WTGR01000459.1 GCA_011523485.1 Acidobacteriota bacterium | reverse complement strand
GCGCGCCGTAGGTGCCGAGCTGCTCCAGATGCCAGGAGCCCGCGCGCAGACCGGTTTCCTCGGCCAACTCCCGCGCGGCGGCCTGTTCCAGGTCCTCGTCGATCTTGACGAAGCCGCCCGGCAGCGCCCAGGCGCCCAGGAACGGCTCGTTACCCCGTTCGATCAACAGCACCTGCAGCGCCTCGTCCCGGATGGTGAACACCGCGACGTCCACGGTGACGGCGAACGGCGGGTAGGCGCGCGGATTGTAGTCGTACGTGACACCGGAGGCCACGGACGGAACATATATTGTCGTGTTGACAAAAACAAGGGGCGCGCCTATTATTGTCTTTTCAGCAATAAATATGCGAGGTGACCATGAACGTACCGAGTCTCGACACCGTGGCGATCGGCTGGCCCATCACCCGGCTGGGCGTGTCGTTCTTCCCCGTGTACCTGTCGACCAACGGCCTGCCCGCCATAGAGACCGGCGAGGCCTCCGGGCTCGTCGTGGACGAGCTCGACGAGCCGTCCGTGAACGCGCTCCGGGTGCGCAACCCGGGCGACAAGCCGGTGCTGGTCGTCGAGGGCGAGCATTTCCTCGGCGGCAAGCAGAACCGCGCCGTCAACGTGACCGTGCTGGTGCCGTCCCTGCGGGATCTGGAGATCCCGGTCTCCTGCCTCGAGCGGGGCCGCTGGGGCCACCGCCGGGCGGCGCGGCGCGACGACGCGTTCACGGCAACCCGCGTTCGTGCGGCGAAGAACGCCGGCGTCGCCGCGTCCATGCGCCGCAGCGGCTCGCGCGAGGGCGATCAGGGCACCGTCTGGCGCGAAGTCGGCGAGATGCTGGACCGCGCGTCCGTGCAGTCGGCCACCGCCGCGGCGGCGGACGTGAAGCGGGCGGCCCACCATGGCCAGCCCTCCCGCGCCGCGTCCATCGAGAAGCTGGCCGCCGGCGGCCCACTGCCCGGCCAGTGCGGCATCGTCGTCGTCCACGGCCGCTGGGTGACGGCGATGGACCTGTTCGGCGGGCCGCACCTGCTGGCCGCCCACTGGGGCGCGCTCATCCGGTCGCATCTTCTCGAATCACCGGTAGCGACGGGGAAGCCGTCCGCCACGGCGGTCCTGCGGGTCGTCCGCCGCTTCGCGTCGGCGCGGGCGCAGGAGACGCCGGGCGTGGGGCTCGGCGTCGAGCACCGTGTGGCCGACGACGGAGTCACCGGTCACGCCCTGACGCTGAACGGAACGCTGGTGCACGCGGCGTTCTTCACCGGGAATCCCGGAGAATAGTCCGTGGCGGCGGGCAGGATGGTTGATATGAACGCCAGCGATCGCACCCGGGGTCTGATCTCGCTCCGCATGCAGCAGACGCCGAACGTCGACGTGGTCGGCGCGTTCCACGCAAGAGCAGCAGGCACGGCTACCGCGCAAGTCGCGCGCTCACGAGCCGATTCAGGGAGAAGACGGTTCCGTCCATCCATGACGAAGTGGAGGCGAGCGCTCGGTGTGATGGGCGCCGACCGTTTCTCAGTGGTGGACGGGCAGAGTAGACCAGCCCTGCTCCGACAGCACACCAAGAGCGAGTTCGATCTGCCGCCGGGAGAACTGCTTTTTCCTCTCGTTCCACGCGTAGGTCTGCGCCGTCACCTCGTCGAGGTCCGGGACCGTGGCCTTCGCGGCCGCGACCCAGTGAATCGTGGCCAACAACTCCAGGCCGAACGGCGATTCGAAGCCGTCCACCAGCTCGGACACCCTCGCGAAGCGCGCGTGCGTATCGGCCTTGTCCTCGAGAAACGCACGAGCCTCATCGAGCGCACCTGGTACGAGCTGCAGTCGCCTGTCGGGGGCATCGCCGCCATCGGCGTAGCCGGATACGAAGTGGCCTTCGACGGCGTGCAGCACGTGCCGCAGGTTCTCGGCGTACGGTCCGTAGTGACCCTTCGTGAATCGCAGCTTCAGCGGTTCGCCCGCGACCTGCATGAAGTACATGAGCTTGTGCGCTTCCAGCAACGTGACGAACGGGTCCAGCAGGCCGAGCAGGTAGCGGTCGAGCAGCCCGACCAGCGCCGCACGACCCGCCGTCATTCTCGGGACATCACGCGATCGATTCACTCGACCGTCCGTCGGAGTTTCGCTTGGCTCGAAGATGACGATCTGGACGCCGTCGAGCCCACCCAGAGCTTCCTCCATACGCCGACGCACACTCGGCCAGTGCAGCCCGCCCAGCCCGCTGCCGAGCGGTGGAATGGCGATCGACCGGATCCCCCGCGAGCGGATCTCCCCCGCGAGCGACTGCAACCCGGACTCGATGTCGTCAAGCCGGCTCTTGCCACGCCAGTGCCGTTTGGTCGGGAAGTTGATGATGTAGC
>WTGR01000800.1 GCA_011523485.1 Acidobacteriota bacterium | reverse complement strand
GGGTGATGAGCGTCGGCTTCATGATGGCGATCATCGTCGTCTACCTGATCTTCGCGCCGCGCCTGCAGCGCATCGCCCGCCGCCATGCCTTCGTCACCCCGGGGGACTGGATCACGCACCGCTTCGGCTCGCCCCGCCTGACGCTGCTCGCCAACGTGCTGCTCGTCCTGGCGATCTCCAACTACCTGCTGGCCCAGCTCATGGCGATGGGCCACGTCACGGAGGGACTGTCGGGCGGCGCCGTGCCCTACTGGGCAGGAGTCGTGCTGCTGACGCTGGTCGTAATCGTCTACGAAACGGTCGGCGGCATGCGCGCCGTCGCCTGGACCGACTGCGTGCAGGGCGTGATGCTGCTGGTCGGGCTGGCCGGCCTGCTGCTGGCCGTGGTGCCGACCCCGGCCCACCTCACCGAGCTGACGCTGGCGGTCGCGGCGCAGGCGCCGGAGAAGGTCGCCGTCCCGGCGTGGGAGGTCTCGCGCAACTGGCTGAGCACGCTGCTGCTGATCGGCTTCTCCGGCGCCGTCTATCCCCACGCGATCCAGCGCATCTACGCCGCCCGCGACGCCGCGACGCTCAAGCGGGCCTTCAGCGTGATGGTCTTCCTGCCGCTGGTCACCACCGGGGTCATGTTCATGGTGGGCATCCTGGCCATCCGCGAGCTGCCCGCCGGCGGCGACGCCGACCAGGTGATGCCGGCGCTGCTGGCCGCCTGGAGCGGGCGGTCCCTGCTGCTCTACCTCCTCTGCGTGACGGTCATCACCGCCGTCGTCGCTGCCGTCATGTCGACCGCCGACTCGGTGCTCCTGAGCCTCTCGTCGATCCTCGCGAAGGACGTCGTCGGGGCCACGCTGCTAGAGGGCGCCTCCGAGGAACGACTGACCCGCATCGGCAAGCTGCTCTCGTGGGTTGTCGTCGGCGTGCTGGTGATCATCGCCCTGTCGCCGCGGGTGACGTTGTGGGGCCTGACCGAAATCAAGATGGAGATCCTGGCCCAGGTGGCGCCGCTGTTCGTCCTCGGCGTGACGTGGCGGCGCCTGACGACGGCCGCGGCGACCAGCGGGATGCTGGCCGGATGTGCAATCTATGCGGGGCTGCTGCTCGCGGGACTGCCGACGGTGTGGAACGTCCACGCCGGCGTGGTCGGGCTCGGCGTCAACGTGGCGATGTGCGTAGCGGTGACGCGGTTCGCAGGGCGGCTCGACAGCGGTTATAGTGCGTGACTATAATCGGGCATGGCTTACGGTGCCCTTTCGGCGCGCGCGGCCCGATCCACGAGCGACAGGAATACGCCGACCTCGGCCCCGATCCGCGACCGTCGCACGCCGACCGGACTGCAGTTTCCCGGGTGTCGACCGATAGCCCTGCGCCGGGACCAGCTCGCCGACTTCGACGGCCGTCTCGAGTACTGGGAGGCGCGCACCGAAACCGCCTGGATCGTCGCCGAGGTCGGCGGCATCCACGAGTCGACCTCCCGCCGGCTGCCGGAGCTGGCACGGCTGATCGCGTCGGTTCGCGGCGCACCGATCCGCTCGTTCGGATCCGTCAGCCTCCGGGTGAACGACGACACGGGCCGCGCGGATCGGATCATGGAGGCGGACGAGACGCTCTACCTGCACCCGCGCCGCGCCCGCATGCCGTCCGGGCCGCTGGTCATCGGCCTCCATGACCTGCCGGACGTCGTGTTGGAGGTCGACCACACCACCGACATCCGCCGGGGCAAGCTGCCGTTGTACGAGGCGTGGGGCTTCCCGGAGCTGTGGATGCTGGTGCCGCCGGCCGGAGCGACCCGGGGACGATCCGCCGGTGTGACGATTCACCGCCTGGAAGACGACCGCTACGAGCTCGTCGGCGAGAGCGTGGCGTTTCCGGGATGGAGCGCCGCGGAGATCCACGTGGCGTTGACCGAGCCGCTGACCACGGAACGCACGTGCCGGGTCCTGGAACGGGTCGGTCGGACGCTCGGCGCACGGGAGGGCACCGGACCACAGGACGATCCGTTGCTGCGCGTGCTGGGCGACCGCGAAAGGGCGGAGGGCGAAGCCGCCGGAAGGGCGGAAGGCAAGGCAGCGGGACGAGCCGAGGGGCAGGCCGAACTCGTCCGCGCGATGCTCGCGGAGCGCGGGGTCACCGTCTCCGAGTCGTTCACCGCCCGGGCCGCGAAGGCCGCCGACACGCCCGGCGGCACTCGGATGGCCGCCGCGGCACTGGCCTGTACCGATGAGGCGGACTTCTGGCGGCGCCTTGGCCGGACGTGCATCTGACCGCTTGCGGATCGAGCGTCCGGCGGCGGTGTCCCATGCAGGATCTGCAGGCGACGACGACGGCGCCGCACCGACGGCGCGGAAGCGCCGAGCCGCGCCGGCTACCGTGGATTGACCCGCGTGCTCTGGGACGACACGCACTGCCAGCGCCCGTCGCGCACCACCCAGACGTCCGTGTAGCGCAGGACGATCTCGGCCTCCTGCCCGCGTCGGATGCCGACCACGCGCAGCGTGAACCAGACCACCGCGGCATCGTCGTAGACCTGCACGATGAAGTCGTCCTGCGTGGCCGAGATCACCCGCTGGTTGAAATTCGCAGCGAGCTCCAGCTCGCGAGCCTTGTCGCCGCGCGCGCCGTCGTCGTAGGTCACGATGAAATCGTCGGCGAGAATGCTGTCGAGGAACTCTACGTCCCGTGCATAGAACGCCTCGTTCCAGCCCCGCTCGAGCGCGATGAGGGCGTCCTCGGTAGAGACCTCGGGAAGCTGGGACGCGGAGAGGCTCGACGCCCAACCGGACGCGAGCACGCCAAACAGGAGATACCGGAGCCATCGTCGTCGCATCATCGCCTCCGCGCTGCCGTGTCGCGGCCCATTATTCCATGCCGCGTGGAGTACCTCCCGCGCGGTGCCGGACCAGCGTAACGTCAGCCGCGTCGACGGCCGCCGCATGACAGACGCGCCGCGGGTTGCGACAATGAGACGAATGCGCTTCTTCAACACCGAGGGTCCGGTTCGCCCGGACGACCACTACTGCATTCCGCCGCTGGAGCGCATCGATCTCGACGCCGTGCTCGGTCTCGTCCGCGACAAGAAGTATTTCGTGCTGCACGCGCCGCGACAGACGGGCAAGACGTCGGCCCTGCTGGCGCTGCGCGACCTGCTGAACGGCGGCGGCGACTACCGATGCGTGTACGCGGACTTCGAGGTCGGGCAGGCCGCGCGGGAGGACACGGCGCGCGCCATGCGCCCACTGCTCGGGGAGTTGGCCCGCCAGGCGCGCGTGACGCTGGGCGACAAGACGCCGGATGCGCTACGGAGCGCCGCGCTGGAGACCGAAGGCGCCGACGGCGCGCTGATCGACGTGCTCTCGCGCTGGGCCGAGGCCGATCCACGGCCGCTGGTGCTCCTGATCGACGAGATCGACACCCTGATCGGCGACACGCTCGTCTCCGTGCTCCGGCAGTTGCGGGCCGGCTACAATCAGCGGCCCGCCGGCTTTCCCCACAGCGTCATTCTGTGCGGCGTGGTGGACGTGCGCGACTACCGCATCCGGTCGAGCGCCGCGAACGCGCTGGTGCTCGGCGGCAGCGCCTTCAACATCAAGTCGAAATCGCTGCGGCTCGGCGATTTCACCGAGGAGGAGGTGCGCGCCCTGCTCGCCCAGCACACCGCCGAAACGGGACAGGCGTTCACCGACGACGCATTCCGGATGGTCCGGACCCGCACCGCCGGCCAGCCGTGGCTGGTGAACGCGCTGTGCTACGACGCCTGCTTCGACGACAGGAGTGGCCGGATCCGCTCGCGTCCCATCACCGGTGACGACATCCTCGCGGCCCAGGAGCGCTTGATCCTGCGGCGCGACACGCACATCGACCAGTTGGCGCACAAGTTGCGCGAAGAGCGGGTGCGGCGGGTGATCGAGCCGATCCTGGCCGGCGCGGACGAGCAGTCGTGGTCGGAGGACGACCTCCTCTACCTGCGCGACCTGGGGCTGATCGCACAGGACCCCGGCGGCGCGCCCCGCATCGCCAACCCGATCTACGCCGAGGTCGTCCCGCGCCACCTGAACGCCGCCGTGCAGGCGGGCCTGCCGCACGACCGGGCGTGGTACGTTGATGCGGACGGCGCCCTGGACGTAGAGGCACTGATCGCCGACTTCCAGACGTTCTTCCGGGAGCACGCCGAGCACTGGGTGCAGCGTTTCGCTCAGTACCAGGAGGCGGGCCCGCAGCTCCTGCTGCAGGCGCATCTGCAGCGGGTGGTGAACGGCGGCGGGACCATCGAGCGGGAGTACGCGCTCGGCCGGGGCCGCACGGACCTGCTGATCCGCTGGCCGCAGGGCGGGCGCACGCGGAAGTTCGTGGTCGAGTGCAAGCTGCGCCGCGGGGAGCTGGAGCGCACCATCACGGAGGGGGTGACGCAGACCCGCCGCTACATGGACCGCTGCGCGGCGGAGGCGGGCCACCTGATCGTGTTCGACCGCGCGCCGGAACGCACGTGGGCGGAGAAGATCTTCCGCCGCGACCCGACGGCGGACGACGCGCCCGTCACCGTGTGGGGCATGTAACGGCTTCGAACGCGCGCGGTCCGGAACTCGGCGCCGATTCCCGCACTGGTCACGCAGACGGGGCTGCCGGGAGCCGGCCGGTTTCGTTGGCGATCCGGCCGGCGAGCGCATCCGGACTCCCCGCACACGTCGGCTATGATGGCTGGATAGCGGCTCCGCGCGAGAGGTTCCCGCATGCGCATCGCCAACCCCATGTACGACGCCGTCTTCAAGCATCTGCTGGAGGATCCGGCGTCCGCGAAACTGATCGTCGGCGCGATCCTCGGCGAGGAGATCGAGAGCCTCGAGATGGCGCCGCAGGAGGCGGCGGTGCAGGTCGGCTCGCCGCAGCCGGCGGCGCCTGAAGGCACAAGCTTCACGGTGTTGCGGGTGGACTTCGCGGCGACGGTGCGGACGGCGGCGGGAGAGCATCTGCGGGTGCTCATCGAAGTGCAGAAGGCGCGCTACTCGAACGACGTGATGCGTTTCCGGCGCTACCTGGGGATGCACTACGCGGACCAGCGGAACACCGTGACGTACGCGGAGGGAGGTCGCGAGCGCGAGCGGCCGCGGCGGCTGACGACGATCTACTTCCTGGGGGAACCGCTGCCGCGCACCGCGGCGACGGTGCTGAAGGTGGCGCGAGAGTACGTGGACGCGGTGACCGGAGACCGGCTGGCGGAGCGGGAGGAGTTCATCGAGGCGCTGACGCACGACTGCTACGTGGTGCAGGTGTCGCGGCTGCCCGCCCGCCGGCGCAACGACCTGGAAAAGCTGCTGAGCGTGTTCGATCAGGATCTGCGCGCCGCGGACAGCCGGCACGCGCTGGAGCTGGACGCTGCCACGATGCCGGAACGCTACGCGCCCGTGCTGCGCCGCCTGCAACTCGCGACGGCGAGTCCGGAGTTGCGGCACTCCATGCTCACGGAGGACGAAATCGTGGAGGCGTGGGAGCTCGTGCACCGGGAGAACCGGGAGCAACAGAAAGCCCTCGCGGAACACCAGGAGGCCCTCGCGAACAACCGAATGGCCATCGCCGCACGGGACGCGACCATCGAGGCGCAACGAACAGAGATTGAAGCGTTGCGGCGACGGCTCGGCGACGGATAGATATTCGCCGGACCGCTCTCGCCGGGAGCGGGTTCGTCAGACCGCGTAGAGTCCTGCGGTCGTTCGTGCTCCTGATGCTACGAGCGGAACACGCGCAGCAACCGGCTCAGCGGGTCGTAGAGCTTGTCGACCACGCGCTCCTTGAGCGGGATGATGGCGTTGTCGGTGATGGTGATCTCCTCGGGGCAGACCTTGGTGCAGCACTTGGTGATGTTGCAGTAGCCGACCCCGAAGTCGTTGGCCAGGTCCTCGCTGCGGTGCTCGGTGTCGAGGGGGTTCATCTCCAGGGCCGCGGTGTAGACGAAGAAGCGCGGGCCGATGAACTCGTGGTGCAGTCGGTGGTCGCGCAGCACGTGGCAGACGTCCTGGCAGAGGAAGCACTCGATGCACTTGCGGAACTCCTGCACGCGCTCCGCGTCGGACTGCCGCATGCGCCATGTGCCGTCCTCGGCGTCCGGCGGGCGCGGCTTGAACGGCTTGATCCGTTTCTTGACCTCGTAGTTCCACGACACGTCGGTGACCAGGTCGCGGACGACCGGGAATGCCTTCATCGGCTCGATGGTGACCGGCTCGTCGAGGTTCAGGCTGTTGAGCCGCGTCATGCACATCAGCTTCGGATGGCCGTTGACCTCGGCGGAGCACGAGCCGCACTTGCCCGCCTTGCAGTTCCAGCGCACGGCGAGGTCGTTGGCCGACTCGGCCTGGACCTGGTGCACGGCGTCGAGCACCACCATCCCCTCGCTCACCTCGGTGGTGTAGTCCTGGTAGTCGCCGCCCTCGTCGTTGCCGCGCCAGATCCTGAACGTCGCCCTCGCCATCGGTCTCCCCCGCTTCGTCAGCTCTTCTGGCTCTCTTCGATGATGCGCTGCAGATCCTCGCGCGGCGGCGCGATGGCCTCCCGGCGAAGATCCATCGAACCGTCGGCCCTCTGCTTGACGACGAGCGTGGTCTTTCCCCACGCCTCGTCCTTGCCGAGGTGGTCCTCGCGGAAGTGCGCGCCGCGGCTCTCCTGCCGTTCGATGGCCGAGCGCGTCACCGCCTCGGCCACCGGCATCAGGTTGCGAAGATCGAGCGCGGTGTGCCAGCCGGCGTTGTACTCGCGGTTGCCCTGCGCCTCGACCCGCTTGACCCGCTCCTGCAGCCGCTGCAGCGAGTCGAGCGCCTGCCGCAGCTCGGCGTCGTTGCGGACGATGCCGACCTGGCTCTGCATCAGGTCCTGCAGCTCGTACTGGAGCTGGTAGGGCGCCTCGCCGCTGCCCTGCCGGTCGAGCGGCTCGAGCGCCGTGCGCGCCACCGCCTCGACCTGCCCCTCGTCGATCGCGCCGGACTGGCGGTCGCGCGCGAACGCGGCGGCGTACTCCCCGGCGCGCTTGCCGAAGACGAGCAGGTCCGAGAGCGAGTTGCCGCCGAGCCGGTTGGCGCCGTTCAGGCCGCCCGCCACCTCGCCGGCCGCGAACAGGCCGGGGACGGTCGACATCTGCGAGTCGGCATCCACCCGGACGCCGCCCATGACGTAGTGGGTCGTGGGCCCGACCTCCATCGGCGTCTCGGTGATGTCGATGCCGGCGAGCTGCTTGAACTGGTGGTACATGCTCGGCAGCTTCTTGCGGATGTGCTCGGGGCCGTTCGGCAGCTTCGACTTGATCCAGGCGATGTCGAGGAAGACGCCGCCGTGCGGACTCCCGCGGCCCTCCTTGATCTCGCGCACGATGCAGCGCGCCACGTGGTCGCGGGTGAGCAGCTCCGGGGGCCGGCGGGCGTTCTTGTCGCCCTGCGTGTAGACCCACCCCTCTTCCTCGCTGTCGGCGGTCTGGTGCTTGTAGAGGTCGGGGATGTCGTCGAACATGAAGCGGCGCCCCTCGCTGTTGCGCAGCACGCCGCCCTCGCCCCGCACCCCCTCGGTGACCAGGATGCCCTTGACCGACGGGGGCCAGACCATGCCGGTCGGGTGGAACTGGACGAACTCCATGTCGATCAGCTCGGCGCCGGCCCGGTAGGCCAGGGCCTGGCCGTCGCCGGTGTACTCCCAACTGTTGCTGGTCACCTTGAACGCGCGCCCGATGCCGCCCGAGGCCAGGACCACCGCCTTCGCCTTGAAGAGCCGGAACCGGCCCCGCTCGCGGTCGTAGCCGAAGGCGCCCACGACCCGCTCGCCGTCCTTGAGGAGCTCGACGATGGTGCACTCCATGTGCACGTCGATGCCCTGGTGCACGCCGTGGTCCTGCAGCGTGCGGATCATCTCCAGGCCGGTGCGGTCGCCGACGTGGGCCAGCCGGGGATACTTGTGGCCGCCGAAGTTGCGCTGCAGGATGCGTCCGTCGCGGGTCCGGTCGAAGACCGCGCCCCAGGCCTCGAGCTCGCGCACCCGGGCCGGCGCCTCCCTGGCGTGCAGCTCGGCCATCCGCCAGTTGTTGAGGTACTGGCCGCCGCGCATCGTGTCGGCGAAGTGCGTCTGCCAACTGTCGCGGTCGTCGACGTTGCCGAGCGCGGCGGCCATCCCGCCCTCGGCCATCACGGTGTGCGCCTTGCCGAGCAGCGACTTGCAGACGAGGCCGACGGAGACCCCGGCCGCCGAGGCCTCCACCGCCGCCCGCAGCCCCGCCCCGCCGGCGCCGATCACCAGGACGTCGTGTTCGAATGTCTGGTAGTCCATCCTTCGGTTCGCTTGCTGCCTTGCTTGTGCTTCCGTGCTCGCTTCAACGAGGCCGCGGGCCGAGGCTCGCGGAAACTACAGAATGCGGAGGTCGGTCCAGACGCCCATCGAGCAGAGCCGCACGTACACGTCGGAGAACGACACCCAGAAGAGGCTCAGCCAGGCGAAGAGCATGTGGCGGCGGTTCAGGCAGCTCACGCAGTCGTACGCGCGCTGCTGTATGGGATTCGCCGAGATGCAGTCGTGCCGGCCGCCGACGAGGTGCCGCAACGAGTGGCAACTGAAAACATAGCCGCCCAACAGCACGACGTTGAGCGCGAGCACCAGCGTCCCGACGCCGATGCCGAACGAGACGCCGCGCGCGGCATCCTCGAACCAGAGCGCGTTCCAGACGTCGTAGCTCAGGATGACGATGAAGGCGAGCGCGAGATACAGGAAGTAGCGGTGCACGTTCTGCAGGATCAGCGGGAACGAGTTCTCGCCGCGGAACGCGTTGCGCGGCTCGCCGACCGCGCACGACGGCGGGTCGGCCCAGAACGCCTTGTAGTAGGCCCCGCGGTAGTAGTAGCAGGTCACCCGGAAGCCGCCCGGCGCCCACAGAATGAGGAACGCGGGCGAGAACGGCAGCCACGCCGGCCACCAGCCCGGCTGCGGCCCGAGCAGGCTGTGCGACGAGTCGCCATAGATCTCGGGTGAGTACAGCGGCGACAGGTAGCTGCCGAAGGCGTAGTGTTCGCCCTGAACCGCGGCCCAGGTCATGTAGACGAGGGCGCCCAGCAGACCGGCGAACACGGCGGCCGGCTGCAGCCACCACGCGTCGCGCCGCGACGTCTCACCGAACCCCCGCACCGGTATCGCAATCTGCACCCGATCCATCTCGCTGCTCCGTTCGACGACGGAAAAAAGGGCCTGAACGCGGCCCACGACCGCCGAATCCGCCAATAGAATATCACTTCGACTCGCGGGTCCGGCGCGTCCGGAAAGCTCGACCGCCGACTCCCGGACCGACGCCGCGACCTATAATTCCGGGAGAGCGGGCCTGCCCGACCACGGTGCGGTTCCGGCTCGGGACGGGCACCTGCCTGCGGGGAGGAGAATCATGCCTTTCTGGAGGTCCTGGCGCTGGAGCTGGCGGGAAGCCGGAGAGGCGGCGCACCGCACGTCTGCGGAGGAGAGAATCATGTCACTGCGAATCAACGACATCGCGCCGAACTTCACGGCGGAGACGACCGAGGGCACGATCAGCTTCCACGACTGGATCGGCGACGGCTGGGCGATCCTGTTCTCGCATCCGAAGGACTTCACGCCGGTCTGCACGACGGAGCTGGGCACGGTGGCCGGGCTCGGACCCGAGTTCGCGAAGCGCAACTGCAAGGTGCTGGGCATCAGCGTCGACGGCGTCAGCGACCACCAGCGGTGGTCGAAGGACATCGAGGCGTCGCAGGGCCACGCGCTCAACTACCCGCT
>WTGR01000445.1 GCA_011523485.1 Acidobacteriota bacterium | reverse complement strand
TCGAGCTGGACGCGAGCGGGTCGCAGCCGGCGCTCACCTGGGTCGGCTGCGCGGTCGCGCCCGAGGGGATCGGGCTCAACTCCGTCGTCGCGCTTCCCGAGGGCGGCTTCACCGCCACCAGCCCCAGGACGCTCGACATCTGGGAGTGGCAGTCCGGCGCCGGCTGGACCCGCGTCCCCGGCAGCGAGGACATCGGGCCCAACGGCATCGAGATCTCCCGCGACGGCGAGTGGTACTACGTCGGCGGCTACGCCGCGCAGGCGCTCATCCGCCTGTCGCGCAACCGCACCCCGCCCGAGCTGCACCCGATCTCCGTCGATCACTTCATCGACAACGTCCGCTGGGGCGCGGGCAACACGCTGCTCGCGGCCGGCCACATCGGCCCGACCCGGGCGTCCATCGGCGAGTGCATCCGCGAGGGCAACTGCGAGGGGGTCAGCTCGCGCGTCACCCGCATCGACCTCGACACCCTGACGGCCGAGGAGGTCGTCAACTATCCGGCCAACGATCTGCTGATCCTCGGCACGGCGGCCATCGACGTGGGCGACGAGATCTGGGTGGGCCAGGTCGCCGAGGGGGACCGCATCGGGCGCTTCCCGGCGCGGTAGGGCGACGGCAGGCGACTCGCGACAGCCGCCTGCGGCGCCCCGCGCGGACCGATATCGCGGAAGGGGGGCCGCGGGCGGCGCCGCGCCTCCGATCCCGTCAGGGGCCGGTCGGGGGTTTCTGGATGCTGCGGCGGATGCTCACCGGCCGGACCGCCTCGGGAACCGTCGCGTGCTTGACGATGTTGATGTCGATCTCGAGCCTGGATACGACGCGTTCGACGTTGGCGAGTCTCTCGTTGTGACCCTTCAGCTCCTGGATCACCTCACCGAGTTGCGCGGTCAGCCGCTGATCGACTTCTTCGAGTCGCTTTTCCATGCGGCCGAGCTGCCTGGCCAACGCCCCGATCTGTTCGGCAACCTGCTTGTTGGTCAACGGCGCCCCCGGTGCGCCCTATGTTACGCGATTGCGCGATGGACGTGCGGATTGCGGGCACGCCGCCGGCTGTTGCGCCGGGCGTTCGCATGGGGGATGATGCCTGGGAGCTTCAGCCCTTCGGCGTTCGGGAGGACGAGATGACAAGCGCGTGGATTCGCATGCAGGCGGCAAACGGCAGGGGCGCCCGGCGGCGCCGCGCCCCGGCCGCCGGGGTGGTGCTGGGCGTCGGCCTGGTCTGGGCGGCATGGGCGTCGGCGCCCGCGGTCGAGTCGGCCGAGCGCCCGGCGGCGCCCGCAGCGCATGGGGCGGCGGGACAATCGGGGGGCTCGGTGCTGGACGGCGTGTTCACCGAGGCCCAGGCCTCCCGCGGCGAGGCCACGTTCCGGCGGGTATGCTCCGCCTGCCACGATACGAACGAGTTCTCGGGCGGACGGTTCCGGCTGACCTGGGTGGGCCAGAGCGCCGCCGACCTGTACGACACGATTGCCACGCTGATGCCGGAAGGCGACCCGGGGAGCCTCACGCCCGCGCAGTACGCGGGGGTCGTGGCCTACCTGCTGCAGCTCAACGGATATCCGGCCGGCGAGGCGGCCCTGCCGACCAGCCTGTCCGCGTTGCGCGGGTTGGAGATCGTGGCCGCGCCGTAGCCGCGGGCTGGAGATCGTGGCCGCGCCGTAGAGCCGCGGGCTGGAGATCGTGGCCGCGCCGTAGAGCCGCGGGCTGGAGATCGTGGCCGCGCCGTAGAGCCGCGGGCTCACACGTACCGGCCGTCGCGCGGCCGATGCGGGGACGGCTGTCTGGCGTCGTTCGCACAGCATCCGAAGGAAGGACAGACCCCATGAAGGGCTCGATGACACGGTTCGCAAGCGTCCGGACCCCGCTCGGGTCTCTCGTCGCGGCCGCGGTCGCCGCCGGCGCCGTCAGCGGCGTCCTGCTGACGCCCGTCCCGGCCGGCGCGCAGGGCGAGACCCCGGCCGGCGAGTGGCGCTACATCGGGGGCGACGCCGGGCACACCCGCTACTCGGGACTCGATCAGATCACGGCCGAGAACTTCGAGGACCTGGAGGTGGCCTGGGTCTGGCGCGGCGACAACTTCGGGTCGAGCGTGCTGGGCGTGTCGCGCTCGACGCCGATCTACGTCGACGGCGTCCTCTATACCGTGGCCGGCGAGCGCCGCACCGTGGTCGCCATCGATCCGGCCACCGGCGAGACGCTCTGGACCCACCGCGAGGCGCACACCACCCGCTTCGACCGCGGGATGCGCCAGGGCTACGGCAAGGGGGTGGCCTACGCCGAGATCGACGGCCGGGGCGTCATCTACATCATCAGCCCCGCCTTCTTCCTCCACGCGCTCGACGCCAAGA
>WTGR01000099.1 GCA_011523485.1 Acidobacteriota bacterium | reverse complement strand
CGGCGCCGAAGTCCGAGGACCCGCGGAAGCTGTTCAACAAGCTGATGGCGTGGGGGCTGTCGATGACGATCGTCGGCGGGTTCACGTGCTGGCTGCTGTTCACTGTCCTGCGGATCGGGATCGGGTAGAGGTCGCCATCCCGGAGCGCTGCGCCGCGCATCCCGCGCGGCAAGTCCCATGATTCAGGATCTCAGGATCTCGAACTTCAAGTGCTTCCAGGACGTGCATCTCCGCGACCTCGGCCGGTTCAACGTCATCGTCGGCCGCAACGGTGGCGGCAAGACAGCCCTCCTGGAAGCGCTCTTCCTGCTCGCCAGCGTCGGACCGGAGCTGGTGCTCAAGATACGCCGGATGCGCGGTCTTGGAGACAGCGTCTCCATCTCTGCGGAACGCGGGTCCTTCGAATCCTTGTGGCGGGACCTGTTCTTCGATTTCGATCAGACGTCGACCATCGCCCTGCGTGCCGTCGGGACCGATGAGAACACCCGGTCGCTGAACGTGTCTTACGGTCCACCGGCGGGCGCCACCCTGCCGTTCGGGAAGGGACCGGTTGAAGAACACGTGCGGCACGCTGCAATCGACTTCGAATACGGACTCGCCAACGGTGACGCCGTCACGTGCCAGTCAACGCTTACCAGTCAGGGTTTGTCCTTCGGAGCGGTGGTCGAGACGTTCCCCGCGATCCTCCTGTCCCCGGTGCTTCGCGAGGGCCCGGAACACAACGGTCAACGATTCTCCTCGCTGAGCAAGAAGGGAGAACACGAGGCCGTCGTCTCGGCCGTCCGCAAGCAATTCCCCTTCATCGAAGGACTGAGCGTCGAGTACCACGGCGGCACCGCCATGGTTCACGCGAAGCTTCGCTCCGTGCACGAAAAGGTGCCGCTGCCGCTGGTCTCCGACGGCATCAACAAGATGCTGTCCATCCTGCTCGCCGTGCATCACTTCTCACGCGGGATCATCCTCATAGACGAGATGGAGAACGGCCTGTACTTCGCTCTCATGGGCCGTGCGTCAGCGGCGATCCTGCACTCCGCCCGGGAATCGAACACCCAACTGTTCGCAACGACTCACAGTCTCGAGTACTTGCGCGCACTGCTGCCGGTCGTCCGGGAGCATCCCGACGACTTTCGCCTGCTGCGCACTACCAAGGACAACGGGGCCAGCGCGGTCGATTGCTTCGACGGCCAGCACTTCGCGGCCGCTCTGGAAGAAGGCCTCGAGATCAGGTAGTCGGGCATCATGGCCGACAGGGAAGGGAATCCGTTCCGTTTCGACGACCCGGTCTACGTGCTCTGCGAAGGCCCCGCGGACGTGCGTCTGGTCAGACAATTGCTGCGCCGCGAGAAACTGGACGGCTTCTCCGTGAACTACGCGCAGGACTGCTAACGCGAGAAGGTTTCATTCGAACGGGCGCAGCCGTGACCCCCGTGACTCCCGACAACGTGCGAGCTCTCTTCCGGGGACTCCAGGTCTGGCAACGGAGAGGCCAGCGCGCACCCCACAAGTGCCTCCTTGCGCTGTGGGCAATCGGCCGCTGCCTGAGCGGCGAGAGCCGCATGGCGTCGTACCGCCTGGTCGACGAGCGCCTCGGCGAACTGCTGCGCGAATTCGGTCCGCCGCGGAGAGCCATACATACGGAGTTTCCGTTCTGGCGTCTGCAGGGCGACGGCGTATGGGCGCTCGACCGCGCCGGCGACGTTTCCGTCACCTCCAGCGGCGACGCCCACAAGACGGCGCTCCTCCGGCACAACGTCCGTGGCGGCCTGCCCGAACCGATCTACGACACGCTGCGCGCGAACCCACGGCTTGCCAGCGAGGTGGCGCGTGACCTTCTCGCCGCGCACTTTCCTGAGACACGCCACGACGACATCCTCCACGCGGTCGGCCTCGATCCCGAGTTCGCCGCCGGGAGTCGGCGGAAGATGCGGGACCCCGGTTTCCGCCGGGCAGTGCTGCGGGCCTACGAGCACCGGTGCGCGGTCTGCGGCTTCGACATTCGCCTCGGCGCCCGGTCGCTGGCACTCGATGCAGCCCACATCAAGTGGCATCAGGCGGGCGGCCCCGACGACGTGCAGAACGGACTCGCCCTCTGTGTCCTGCACCACAAGCTGTTCGACGAAGGCGCCTTTACGCTGTCGCCGCCGGGCGAGCGCAGCGTGGTGCTCGTTTCCGAGGCCGCGATCGGCACGACCGGCTTCGACGAGTGGCTCGGCCGCTTTCACAAGCAGGCGGTCCGCGAGCCGATCCGCGAGACCTACCATCCGAACGTCCGGTTTCTGGCGTGGAACGTTCGCGAGGTGTTCCAGTCGCCGGAACGCCCGTGAGGATCGGGCCAACGGTCCCGGCAACCTGCGGTTCCCTGCACGGAGTTGGGGTGGTGCAGAAACGGCCGGCGCCGGTGCCGGCCGACCCTGGTCCTGATCTTGCTTGTCGATCGTCGGGGACGGGTTCGTCGACGAAATCGACGAACGAACGGGACTACAATCGACGGGGCAGGCCATGACGCCGGAAATCATCACGATCCTGACTATCGGAATCACGCTCGGCAGTGGGCAGCTCGCGACCGTACTGTGGATCACCGGTCGCTTCGAGCGCATGGAGAAGAGCATCGCCGAGCGCTTCGAGCGTACCGAGCAGCGCAGTGCCGAGCGGTTCGAACACGCCGAGCGGAACAGTGTTCGGCGCTTCGAGCAGTTGCTGCAGGGTGCTGCCGAGATCCGCGAGCGGGTGGCGAAACTCGAGGGCCTTGTCGAAGGAGGCGTCATGCGCAGCGCGTCCGGGACATCGCGAGATCCGAAGCGTGCCGAGCAGCACGCGCCCTCCGGCTGAGCGCGCCACGCGACGTAGACGCCGCCGGCAGTGGCGGGCATGCTATCGTGACCCCGGAAACGATATAACCGACCGCATGTGAAACGCCACGAGTTCCTCGACCGGCTCGACCACCTCAACGTCTGGAAGCGCGCTGGGCAGCGCGCGCCGCACAAGCCGCTGCTGCTCCTGCTGGCGCTCGGTCGCGTTCTGGCCGGTGAGCCACGCCTCGGCGGGTACCGCGACGACATCGACGGCCCACTCGGCGACCTGCTCGATCGCTTCGGGCCGCCGCGCCGCGCTCATCATCCGGAGTTGCCGTTCGTCCACCTGTGCAGCGACGGTCTCTGGGAGATCCCGAAGCACGACCCGATGACACCAAGAGGCGCCGTCGACAAGCGCCGGCTCGTCGAACGCAACGTTCCCGGCGGGCTTCCCCAGAGCGTCCATGCCCTGCTGCAGGCAGACCGGGCACTTGTGAAGCAGGCAGCGAAACGGCTGCTCGACGGCCACTTTCCGGCGTCGTTGCACGACGACATCCGTCGCGCTGTCGGCATCCCCCGCGACGCCGTGCTGCGGGACGCGGCGCCGGCGCGCGACCCTGCATTCCGGCGCGACGTCCTGCGTGTCTACGAGCGCCGCTGCGCCGTGTGCGACTTCGACGTGCGCTTGGGCAACGATCCCATCGGCCTGGAAGCCGCGCACATCAAGTGGCACGCGGCAGGAGGTCCCGACGCCGTTCCGAACGGCCTGGCCCTGTGCGGATTCCACCACAAGGCGTTCGACCGCGGTGCACTCGGCCTCACGGCAGCGGCCGGCGGCGACTACGTCGTCCTGATTTCCAGCGAGGTCAACGGTCTGAGCGCGCCGGTCCGCTGGTTGCTGGACTTCCACGCCAAACCCCTGCGCCGGCCCCAGAGCCCGGACTACACGCCGGACCCGGCATTCGTCGACTGGCATCGGCGGGAGGTGTTCCGAAGTCCTGCGCGGGCTGCACCCGGCGAGGTCGGGGGTGACCTGTGAAGTATGGAGCTCGTCTACCTGTACCGGCGGCATGACACAGACTCTGCCGTTTGCACCGTTTACTTGCGCCGGAGCGCTTTCCAGTCGTAGTCGGCGTAGCGGTAGTACGACTGCGGCAGGCCGTGCATAGCGAGATGGTCCTCGAACTGCCACACCGTGGAGTGCGCGTTGCCGCCCACCTGCGGCCCCCGCGACGCCCGTCCGACGACCTGCTCGAACATGATGGCGGAACGTATAGGTGTCGCCAGGATGACGTGCCCGATGGCCGGGCAATCGTATCCGGTCGCCAGCAGCGCCTTGTTCAGCACGATCGACAACGCGCCCCGCTCGAAGTCGCGCAGCGTGTCGCGCCGCACGTCGTCCGGACTGTAGGCTGACACCGCCCTCGCCGCCACTCCCTCGCGCCGCAGCGCGGCTGCCGCCACGTGCGCGTAGCCGACGGACACCGTGAACACCAAGCCGCGGCCCCCGCGCGAGACGCGGGCCGCCAACCGGACGACCGCGCGAAACCGGTCGGTGTCGAGAGACAACGCCTCCAATGACACGCGCGCACGCGGCAAGCGGCTTCTCGACGCCACGGGAATGTCCTTGAAGCCGACCCTTGCCAGGACCCCGCGCCGCTGCAGCGCGCGTACAGGGTTCGGATCCAGTACTTCACTTCGCAGCAAACGCCCCTGAAAGAAATCGACCAGACGTTCCGTCTGGGTCTCGTCCGTGCGCCCGGGCGTCGCAGACAAGCCGATGACGGCCGGTCGTTTCGCCTTGCGCAGCTCCTCGATTACACGTCGAAACGTCGGCGCCTCTACGTGATGCGCCTCATCGAACACGACGATATCCGGGTTGGGCGCATCGCCCCGCTTGATTCTGGCAGCTACCAGATGCGGAGTCGCGAACAGGATTCCGCAATCCAGATCGTCCGGATAGCGGCGCAACCGATCCGCCCTGACGAGCTCGACGTCGACCGCCGCCCGATACGCGGTCCACGCAGACCTCGCCGTTGCGATCGCCTGCGACAGGAGCTCGCGAGTCGGCGCCAGCCAGAGCGCCGTCCGCGCATGGCCTTTCGTGAACAGCCTCAACAGCGCGACGACCGCCGTCCGGGTCTTGCCGGAACCTGTGGGGAGGGCCAGCAGTGCGACGTTCGAGGGCGGCGACGACCTGCAGACCGATTCGAACTGCGCCACCAGATCACTCTGATAGTCGAACATCTCCGGCGCCGCCTCCGCGCCGCGAAGAGTCAATCGCGCCGACGCCTCGACAGCCACCTCGGCGGACTCGTCCGCCGCCTCCGGATCACCCTCGTAGTCGGCGGTGATACCAGGATAGTGGGCTTCGAGATCGCGCAGCAGTCGATGGTACGGGTTGCGCCTCAAGCTCATCGAAGAACCGTTCTCGCCAATCAGAGCTTGAGATTGTCCCAGAGCCACGACATCCTCGACCGAGCCTCGTTCCGGCTCTCCTCGACCTCGAACGGCTCGCCCCGCGCGGCGAGAATCCGTCCTCCGGCAGACGTCTCCTTGTCGCTGAAGCGCTTCACACTACGCCATACCCGCTTCGTAAAGCTCAGGTCCGCTTCCATCGCTCTCGTCCAGAAGTCATCGAAATCGGAGTGCGTCTCCGGCTCCACCAGCTCGTCGTACATCTGCATCGCGACGGCCCAGAAGATGACCTCCTGTCCGCGCCTCGATGCGCTCTGCGTGAAATCGATCCCGCGATCCGCGGTCAGAAAGGTGCCGAGCCAGAACCGCTGCTCCTCTCCATCAGGGGTAGTGAATGTGCACTCCGGATCCAGAATGTTCGGAACGGCATCGACGAGAGCATTCATCGCTGTGACGAACCGCTCAGCGCGAACCTTCAGGTGCAAAGTACGCTCGGCAATCGAGTCACCCGTCACGCGGTCCCCGACCGGCACTCCCTCCTCGCGTGCTTCGGGTTCTTCCGGATCGTTCGCGTCGCCCTCGTCCAACTCGCCGAAGTCCACATCGTCTGGCGCCAGTTCGTCGAGGTGCCAGTCCGTGACGGGACGCAGTTGACCAAAGGCAAGAAAATAAGCGCGCTGGAACACGACGTTGAAGGCGAGGTTGCCCTGCTTTATGTCCTTTTCGATTGTTTCCAGCACTCTGCCGAGTTGTCGTTCGCCCACCGGCACGGACTTCGTAGCAAGCCTGCCAAGAAACTGACTGTACTCTTCCGTCGCTCTGCCACCGTACTTGTCCCTCTTGTGCTGCCAGCGCAGCCGGTACCAGTTCGCGAAGTCGAGCGTGAATGCGCTCTCCTTCGCACGGAACTCTATGAGCCTCCGGTACGGCGTGAACTCGGTTAGCAGCTTGGCGAATGCCGGATTCCAGACGCGCTGGAACGCACGCGAGATCTGGTCGAGCTCGTTGCCGTCCTCTCCCTCCGAGAAACCGAATGGCCTCATCTCGAACTTCTCGAGCTCGTCGAGCCGCTTCTGCGCTGCGCTCAGGTCAATCGCGAGCGACTGCGCCAGCGCGTTCAGTTGCTTCCGGATTGCGCCGTAATCGGTGAAGTCCTTAACGGGTTTCGCTCCCGTCAGCTCGGCGATCGCCCAGTCGAGCACGAGTATCGTCGTCACGTACGGCCCGTCGTCGAACTTTGCCTGCTCGGTGTGCCAGTCGACGAGCGAGAGCGGCATTCGCGCGGGTCGCGCGCGCAACTCGTCGGTGCCGTCGCACAACGCGCCGCCGATGAGCGCCCGCACGCAGACGGACGCCGGGTCCTTGTCGTCCAGGAGAATCTGCCGGGCCCGCGACGGAATCTTGGCGTGCTTGTTGAGATCGATGAATACCGTCCGCAACACTTCCACGAGCCCCGTGCGTCGCGGCGCAACGTATCCGAAGGCGGGATCCAGGACCACGAAGATCACCGGCACCGACGTGTCGTCCATGTGCCGATCCGGTCTTCCCTTCTCCTTCACAAACTCCTTGATCGCGGCCAACCGATGCTGGCCGTCGAGGGCGACGGCGAACACCTGGTCGGGGTTCCACCGAAGCTGGCCGGTCTTTGCCTCCGCCTGCGAGAGCTCGGACCATGCAGTCCAGAATCCACACGAGATCGGCCCGGCCGTCAACGTCTTCTCGAAACGCTCGGCGTCCTTGAGTTCCGGCGCCAACCATTCGTGCGCGTTGCCGAAGCAGCGATCCAGTGCGGAGAGGTCCTTCTCCAGGGGCAGAAGCGCGATCGTAAGAGCGTTGAAGAACTGGGGCTGGTCGGTCGCGTGCAGATACGGCACGATCTTGCGTTCGACCCGCGGCCAGTCGATTTCCCGCTGGTACAGCTCGTCGAGCCGCCACCTGACGTCATCCGAGCCGGGAAAATCGGCGGCGAGCCGGAGGCTTGCGGCCGCGTCCCTTATCGGAATGATCGTGGAGAAGTACGGTATGACCCACGGCGACAGACGGTATCTACCGAACAGAAAGTCGAAGTGCGGGGTCGCCGGGGTATCGACTACGATCCTGCGTGCATTCATGTTCGTGAGTCCAGTCATCCGCGGCGCGCGACGTAACCCGCCACCGAGAATGCGGTCGTGACGATCTCCAGCAGGGTCCTGCGTTCCTTCGCCCGGAGGTCGTCATCCTTTGCGGCGTCGCCGAGTGTGTAGAATGCGAGCTCCAACTCTGACCACGGCGGGACCTTCCGCTGCAGCACCTGCTTCCCGAAGCCGGTGTCCGCGCTCACGTGATCCCGGGTGCGCTGCGCCAAGTTGCCGGTCTCGCCGCAATAGAGCGGCGGCGAGAACTGCGCCAGGCTGCGGACATAGTGCGCGAGCCACTTCCTCATCTTCGGACGACCGGCGAACCTGGAGAGCAGGCGGCTCTTTTCCGGCGTGAGCTTCTGGCCCCTTATGGTCAGGTGCTCAAGCTGGGCGAAGTGCGACAGATGCTGATTTCGGATCTCTCCGATCGGTGCCTGCATGGCCTCTTCGAGCCACGTCATGAACTCTTGGCCGTCGTGAATGGCCCCGCGCGGCACGGACAACCGACGCCGCCACAAGTAGATCGCCTCGCACGCCGGAACCAGGTCCTGCAGAGAGGCCTGATGCACATACGCATCCTCCACCTCGGCACCCGAGAGGAGCTCCCACTTGCGCGTCATGGCGTTCTTCTGCACGGGTCGACAGGCCGTCGTGGAGACTCTGCCGCTGGCTGATCGCGATCACGTTGCGCCGAGCCGACAAGTCTTCCGCCCCTCACAGGTGACAGATCAGGCATCCTTCCTGGTCGTCCTCTTCGTCGAGCGCGTCGGCGAACACGTCCACCAGCGGACGATCCGGACGGGCCGCCTGCTGCGCCTGCACCACCTTGAGATGCCGCCGCCGAATGGCCTCCGCCCGCTCGGGTTGCGCCAGCTCCTCCAGGCTTTCGCTCTGGGACCAGGTGAACCGCCGCGCGGCCTGCGGATCGGTCTTCTCGTACTCTTTCGCCCGCTCGAACAGATCCGGATGGTTGTCCTTCAGTCCCAGCCACTCCGCCTTCCGCTGGAAGAAGCAGAAGTAGCATCCCGAACGGGTACGCCACTTGTAGTACTCCGGCAGGCCGAGCCCCGCGTCATCGAGGATGCGGTAGATGTCGCGCTCGGTGACGCCGTCCTCCTTGAACGGGTACCGCGGCGTGATGTTCGGCTTCGACGAGATGTAGCCGTCCCGGCGCTCGTCGGCCCGGATGCCGATGTAGCTGATCACCGGATCGTCACCGACGAAGGTCTCGAATGGCCGGATCTTGAGCTGCCGCGTGCACCAGCGCATCTGCGGCGACGGCAGGTAGTGGCCGTACACCTCCAGCCAGTGGTCGAAGCCGCGGTTGTCGTTCAACCGGACGATCGGCTTGCCGAGGTACGCCTCTACCTTGGCCAGATAGTCGTAGGTCTCCTGCAGCTCCTTCTTGGTGTCGCAGAAGACGTACTCCATGTCGGGCTGGCGGTCGCGCATGTAGACGGCGAGGGCGGTGCTGTCCTTGCCGCCGGACATGCTCAGGATGTGGCGTACGCGGCGTTCTCCCCGCTCACTCACGACCACCCCCTTCGTCGTGGTGCTCCTCGTCGTCCGCGGCGCGTTCCATCAAGGTCTCTGCGGCGAGCGCGAGGGCGGTCAGCGCATCGTCCGGCGCGGCGGCGGCGCCCTCGCTCAGGGCAGCCAGCATCCGTTCGCGCAGCGCGTCGATCCGCGGCGCGTCGCCCACGCGCAACGGCAGCACCCGTTCCTGCTCGGGACGGCCGCGGCGCGCGACGGACAGCCGCACCAGGGACGCGCCGCGGTCGAGGCCGCCGTTCCCACCGTCAGGACCGATCTGCAACGCCTCGGCATTGCGGAACCGGCGCGCCACGTCGGCGAGGCGGACGTCGAACCGGTCCTCGTCGGCGTCGCTCCACTCATGGGGCGGACGGTCGGCAAGCTGCGCGCGGAGCGAGATCAGCAGGTCGTCGGGATCGAGCGCCTCGTCGGCGGCGCGGAGAACGAAGCCGGCCAGGGACGGATCGACCGTAATCTCCCGGATCCGGCGGGACCGGCTTCTCAGTTCGGCGGCCAGCTCGGCCGGTACCTCGGGGAGGCTCAGATCACGGGCGATCGATCCGCGAGTGCGGTCGAGCAGGGCGGGATAGGCGCGCTCGATTTCGTCCAGCGCCGCCCGCAGCGAATCGATGAACCGCTCGCGTTGCTCCCGGTCGATCGGCTGCGCACCGATCGACGGACAGCCGCAGGCGGCGGGCAGGTCGTCGAACAGGAGTTGCGCCGGCTCGCGGGCCTGGACCACCGCGTCCCGGACCCGCCGCGCTGCCGCGCCGATCCGGCCTGTGCGGCGGGCGTACGGCGAGAGGGCGAGCACGCGCCGCACCAGCCGGCGTACGACGTACAGCAGCGAAGGTCTGCTGGCTGGCTGGCTGGCTGGCTGGCTGGCTGGCTGGCTGGCTGGCTGGCTGGCT
>WTGR01000420.1 GCA_011523485.1 Acidobacteriota bacterium | reverse complement strand
ACCCGCGGCGGCATCGCGATCCCGTTCAACTTCCCGCTCGACGCCGAGTACGTCATCCGCCTGCGGCTGGGCCGGGACACGCTGGACCGCCTGGCGACGTTCGAGGTGCCCCACGAGCTCGACGTGAGCCTGGACGGCGAGCACCTGCACACGTTCCACGTCGGCGAGCCGGCGCCGGAAGGGGTCGATCGCACCAGCGGCGAGTACCGCGAGAGGCGGGACGGCCAGCGGGACGCCGACGCCGACTGGGTGCTGCGGATCCCGGTGCACGCCGGTCCCCGCACGCTGCGCGCCGCGTTCCGGAAGAAGACCTCCGCCTATCCGGAGACGCTGCGACAGCCGTACCTGCGCCCCTATACGAACACGACCGGCGGGGACACGCGCTACCAGCCGTACCTGAGCAGCGTCGTCATCACCGGGCCGTACGAGGCGAGCGACGCGCCGCCGGTCGAGGCGACGCCGAGCCGTGAGCGCGTCTTCACCTGCCGCCCGGAGGCAGGCGACGCGGTCGGCGCTCGTACCTGCGCCAACGAGATCATGTCGAGGCTCGCCCGCCGAGCCTACCGCCGCCCGATCGTCGAGCGCGACCTCGACGTGCTCCTTGGCTTCTACGACGAGGGAAGCAACGAGGGCGGCTTCGAGGCGGGCATCGAGCTGGCGTTGCGGCGGTTGCTCGTGAGTCCGGAATTCCTGTTCCGCGTCGTCCGCGACCCGTCGGACGCCGAGCCCGGCGCGAACTACCGGCTGACCGATCTGGAGCTGGCCTCGCGGCTGTCCTTCTTCCTGTGGAGCAGCATCCCGGACGACGAGCTGCTGGACGCCGCGGTGGCGGGAAGGCTGCACGAGCCGGAGGGGCTGGAGGCGCAGGTCCGGCGCATGCTCGCCGACGAGCGGGCCTCGAGCCTGGTGGAGAACTTCGCCGGCCAGTGGCTCTACTTGCGCAACGTCCCGGCGCTGCACCCCGACGAGAACCGCTTCCCCGATTTCGGCGAGGGGCTCCGGCGTGCGATGCAGCGCGAGACCCGGCTCTTCTTCGAGAGCGTGATGCGCGAGGACCGCAACGTCCTCGATCTGCTGACCGCCGACTACACGTTCGTCAACGAGCGGCTGGCGCGGCACTACGACATCCCGAACGTCTACGGCAGCCACTTCCGACGCGTGACCCTGCCGGATGCGACCCGCCGCGGGCTCCTGGGGCAGGGCAGCATCCTGGCCGCCACCGCGTATCCGACCCGCACGTCGCCGGTCCTGCGCGGCAAGTGGGTGCTGGAGAACCTGCTCGGCACGCCGCCGCCGCTGCCGCCGCCCGACGTGCCGTCGCTCGAGGAGACGACCGGCGAGGGCCGGCCGCTCTCGATGCGCGAGGCGATGGAGCAGCACCGCGGCAACCCGGTCTGCGCGAGCTGCCATCGCCTGATGGACCCGCCCGGTTTCGCGCTCGAGCAGTTCGACGCGGTCGGCAAGTACCGGACGCACAACGAGGCCAACGCGCCGATCGACGCCTCCGGCATTTTGCCCGACGGCACCGTGTTCGAGGGGGCGGCCGGACTGCGCGACGCGCTGCTGAAACGGCCCGAGCTGTTCGTGACCACCCTGACCGAGAAGCTGCTGACCTACGCCCTCGGCCGCGGCGTCGAGCACTACGACGCGCCGGCCATTCGCACCGTCGTCCGCGACGCCGAACGGGACGGCTCCCGGTTCTCGTCGATCGTCCTGGGCATCGTCAAGAGCGTGCCCTTCCAGATGAGGAGATCCGCATCATGATCATCACGAAGATGGCGCTGCCGCGCCGCACGTTCCTCCGCGGGCTCGGCGCCACCGTGGCGCTGCCGCTCCTCGACGCGATGGTGCCGGCGCTGTCGGCGATCTCGAAGACGGCCGCCGCGCCGGTCAAGCGCCTCGGCTTCATCTACCTGCCCAACGGCGCGGTGATGCAAACGTGGACGCCGAAGGGCGCCGGCACGGACCTGAAGCTGTCGCTGAGCCTGAGCCCGCTGGCGCCGTTCCACGACCAGACGCTCGTCTACACGCGCCTGGCCCACGGACAGGCCGAGCCGCTCGGCGACGGCAACGGCGAGCACTCCCGCGCCAGCTCGGTCTGGCTGAACGGGGTGCATCCGAAGCACACCGAGGGCGCCGACGTGCAGGCCGGGGTGACGGCCGACCAGGTGGCCGCGGCCAGCATCGGCGGCGACACGCCGCTGCCGTCGCTCGAGCTCGCCATCGACCTCGATTTCCTGGTCGGGAACTGCGAGAACGGCTATAGCTGCGTCTACATGAACACGGTGGCGTGGCGGACCGCGACGACGCCGCTGCCGATGGAGAACAACCCGCGCGTCGTCTTCGAGCGCCT
>WTGR01000592.1 GCA_011523485.1 Acidobacteriota bacterium | reverse complement strand
GTCTCCTTACAGAAAAACAAGGATAGCGCAAAGGCGCCCGGACGCGCCCCCGTCGCGGGTCGCGATACCGGCGCTGCCGCGTCCTTGCATGGCTGGGTCCAGTCGCGCCAGGCGCAGGAGGAGCTCGCCGCGGCGCAGGCCACCGCCCGCGAGCACTGGGAGTCGCAGGGCGAGAAGAATCCCCACTCGGCGGCCCACTACGGCATCTACGCGTTCAAGCCGCGCCTGGCGCTGTCATTCGTCGACGAGGGCGTGGACCCCTACACGGGGACCTCGGTATGGCTGGAGGCGCACCGGCAGAACGACTTCCTCATGCGCCCGGCGCAGGACGCGACGGCCGCCCAGCGCATCGGCGCGCTGACGGCCGCGCACGTTCTGCAGCACCTGGTGCCGCTGCTCATCATTCTCCTGACCTTCGGTGCGCTGGCCGGCGAGCGCGAGCAGGGCACGCTGCGCCAGCTCCTGGCCACGGGCGTCGGGCGGTCCGATCTGGCCCTGGGCAAGGCCCTGGGCATCGCCGGCGCGCTGGCGCTGCTGCTGGTGCCGGCGGCGCTGGTGGGCGCGGCGGCCCTCGTCGTCGGCAGCACGGGTCCGGCCGCGTCTCCGCTGGCCCGGGGAGCGGTCCTGGCCGGCGTCTACCTGGCCTACTTCGCCGCCTTCGTGGGGTTGTCGCTGGCCGTGTCGGCGTGGGCCCGCTCGGCGCGCACCGCGCTGGTCGTCCTGCTGGCGGTGTGGGTGGTGAACGGGCTCGTGGCCCCGCGCGCGGCGGTGGACCTCTCCAAGTGGATCCATCCGACGCCGTCCGCGGTCGAGTTCGCACAAACGCTGGAACGCGAGATGGCCGCCGGCGTGGATGACATCCAGCGACCGGACCGCGCGGCGTTGACCGCGAGCCTCCTCGCGGAGCACGGCGTGGAACGGGCCGAGGACCTGCCGGTGAACGACGTGGGGGTCTACCTCCAGGAGAGCGAGGAGTTCGGCAACCGGATCTTCGACCGCAACTACGGCGCGCTGTGGGACACGTTCGAGCGCCAGGGTGTCGTCCACGAGGCGCTCGCGGTGGCGGCCCCGCTGCTGGCGGTGCGCACGCTGTCGATGGGGCTGGCCGGCACCGACGTCGAGCAGCACCGGCACTTCGCGACCGCGGCCGAGACGTACCGCAGGGACCTGATGCGGCGGATGAACGGCGATCTGGCGGAGAACTCCCGTAGCGGGGACTTCGCGTACGCCGCCGGACCCGACCTCTGGGCCGAGGTGCCGCCCCTGCAGTACGACGCCCCGACGCTGGGCTGGGTCCTGAACAACCGGATCCTGTCGCTCCTGGTGCTGGGCCTGTGGCTCGCCGGGGCGGTCTGGGCCGCGGCGGCCGGCGTGCGGCGCGCGGAGGTGGCGTAGCCGTGGCCCTGCGCACCGTGCTGCGAAACGAGTGGCGCCTGCTGGCGGCGGACCCGGCGCTGCGGATCGTGCTGGCGGTCTTCGCCGTCCTCTTCCTCTACGCGCTGGCCAACGGCATGGCCTGGGAGCGCTTCCAGGAGCGGACGGTGGAGGCTGCGCGGACCGGGAACGCCGAGCGCGTGCAGGCCCTGGAGCAGGAGCTGGCCGACATCGCGAACGGCGGACGGCCTTCCTCGCCCTTCCGCGACCCCCGCGCCCCCAACGTCCTCGGCGGCGCCCGCGGCGCCCACGCCGCGGTGCTCGAGCCGGGCCCCCTGGCCGCGCTGGCGGTCGGGCAGAGCGACCTGCTGCCGTACCACTACGACGTCAGCATCTACACCAACGAATCGACCTTCCAGCAGAACGGCGAGGTGGAGAACCCTCTCAACCTCCTGGTGGGCCGTTTCGACCTGGCCTTCGTGACCGTGTACCTGCTGCCGCTGCTCGTGCTGGCCCTCAGCTTCAACGTCCTCTCGGAGGAGCGCGAGCAGGGGACGCTGGCCCTGACGCTGTCGCAGCCCGTGTCCGCCCGCGACGTGGTGGGCGCGAAGCTGGCGTTCCGGGCGCTGCTCGTGGTGGGTCTCGCCGCGGGGGTCTCGCTGCTCGGCATCCTGGCCACCGGCGGCTTCGGCTCGGCCGGCCGGGTGCTCCTGTGGTGCGCCGCGGTGGTCCTGTACGCGCTGTTCTGGTTCGCGCTCGCGGCGTGGGTGAACAGCCTGCGGCGGTCCTCCGCCTGGAACGCCACGGTGCTGGTGGGCGCGTGGCTCGTGCTGGTGGTGGTGTTGCCGGCCGCCGTGAACATCGCGGCCGGCATGCTGCACCCGTTGCCGTCGCGCGTGGAGATGATCACCGCCCAGCGCGAGGCCTCGAACGAGGCCGTGAGCCGCCGCAGCGAGCTGCTCGCCCGCTACCTGGAGGACCATCCGGAGATGGCC
>WTGR01000571.1 GCA_011523485.1 Acidobacteriota bacterium | reverse complement strand
TCTCGCGGAGCTGCGGCGTGTCGCGCTGCATCTCGTTCGCCACCCACGCGCTCGGGGGCGCCGAGTCCCACAGGCGGGCGGCGACGTAGATGTTTGCCGCGTCGAAGAAGACCCAGGCCTCGGTTCTCTCGCTGGCCGGCGCCCCCTCGTTCGGCTCCTGCTGGATGAAATCGTCCATGGCGGGGACGATCTCGTACGCCGGCTCGTCGAGGACGCCGTCCAGACGAAGTCCGGCGGCCAGCTTGACGGCGCGGACGGTGGCGCGTCGCAACGCGTCGCGCGCGATCACCGCGGGCGGCGACGGCGGGGGCGGGCGATCGACTGCCCCGGTCACTGCGAATCCGGCGCCGGCGGCGGCCGCCGGGCTCGCCGTTTCGAGCAGATCCGGCGTGCCCGGAACGGGATCGGACTGCGCGTGGGCGACGTCGCCGCTGCCGGCCGGCGCGAGAAACGCCAGGAGCGCGGCGACCCCGGCCGCGATTCTCCAGCGCCCGCGGGGGCGATGCGTGTGACCGGACGAGCCGCGGCCAACTGCGCCGGAAATCATGGGAGCAGGAATGCCTGGTTGGGTCGTTTCCGGCGCGAATCGCTGCTCGAACCTGCCGGCGCCGCCTCTCACCGGCCGCCGGCGGCCTCGGCGGCCTCCCGCTCCTCGGCGCGATGGCCGGCGAGGATCCCCTCCATCCCGATGTTGCCCTCGTGGCAGGCGTACTCGTAGAGCGCCTCGTCCTTGCGCGACAGCGGGATCATGGCCGTCCACTGCCCCGCGTAGGTGCCCGGATCGTCGACCGTGAACTCGTGCCGCAGCGTATCGGGACCCACCCGCGTGAAACGCTCCACCAGGCGCAACCGCTCCGCGGATCCGCGCTGCCGCTGATAGAGGGCGGCCGGCGACTCGCTGCTGGACGAGAAGTTCGTCGTCTCGACGACCAGCGTGTCCCCGTCCCAGTAGCCGCGCGCGTCGCCGTGCCATTGGCGGATGGCGTCGTCGACGTGCGGTCCCGCGTCGATCGGGATGATGCGCGCGTCGTGGATCATCTCGTGCAGGAACACGACGTGGTCGGGCGTCTGGATGATCTGGTAGTAGGTGTTGTAGCCGGCGAACAGGTTCGGCATCCCGAACGTGATGCAGCGCTCCTGCAGCCGCCGGTCGGTCCACGACGACGCCGGGTTGTCGGCGAGATGGGCGACGCGGGCGTCGATTCGCCGTTGCGCCTCCGGCGTGAAGGCGGGCAACCGCCCGCTCGGGGGATCGATCACCAGCGAGGTCCGGTTGTCGAACTCGCGGTCGACCAGCCAGAACTGATTGTAGTTGCCGGTGGCCGCGTCACGGGACGAGAACTCGTCCTGCTCGCCGAGCGCGGCCACGAAGACGCTGTCGGCGAATGCCGCGTCGCTTTCGCCGCTCGCGAAGAGCTCTGCATAGCGCGCCTCCAGGCGGGCCAGCTCCTCGTCGGTCAGCGTCGCCTTGTCGCCGAGGACCTCCGGACGCTCGAGCGGCGTGGCGGTGTTGTTGGCCCACACGCCCTGCAGGTCGGGCCGCCCGTCCGGGGTCCGCGGCATGGTCCACTGCGCGTCCTGCGACGACTGCGCCCCGCTCGCCGCCGGCACGACCAGCATCGCTGCCGCGACAACGCCTCCGATCGCGCGACGCACGGCTCGTGACTGACTCATTCGTCTGCCTCCCCGGTTCGGACTTCCGCTCTTCGAAATTATATGGCGCGAGCCGCACGCGCACCCGTGGGTCGACCGAAACCGGGCCGCACTAGCCGCAGCAGCGCGTTCGGTTGCAACGCCGCGGCTCTGCTCAGCGTGGAGCCACCGCGCCGAGCGCCCGATCGAGGTCGGCGATGAGGTCGCCGGCATCCTCGATTCCGATGGACAGGCGGACCAGATCGTCGGGCACCGGCGAGCCGGAGCCCTCGACCAGGCCGCGCGGCTCCGCGAGACTCTCGACACCGCCGAGCGACGTCGCGTTGTGGAACAGCCGCAGCTCGCGCACCACCCGCCGCGCGGCCTCGGCGCTCCCCTTCATCCGCAGCGACACGACCGCCCCGAAGCCGCCGTCCATCTGCCGCGCCGCCACGTCGTGGCCGGGGTGTCCCGGCAGCCCCGGATAGAGGACGGCGGATACCGCGGGATGCCCGTCGAGCGCCTCGGCGATCCGCTGCGCGTTCCGCGCGGACGCGGCGACCCGCAGGCAGACGGTGCGCATGCCGCGCAGCAGCAGCCAGCTCTCGAACGGGCCGATCACCGCGCCGCGGTACGCGCGCTCGCGGCGGCAGCGCTTCCACAGGTCGTCCTCGCGCGCCGTGACCAGCGCGCCGGCCAGGACATCGGAGTGCCCGTTGAGCTGCTTGGTGGCCGAGTGCATGACCAGGTCGGCGCCATGTTCGAGCGGCCGGCTGAGCACCGGCGTCGGCAGGGTGTTGTCGACGACGAGGCGGGCCCCCGCTTCATGCGCGGCCGTGGCTGCAGCCGCGAGGTCGGTGACCGCCCCGCCGGGGTTGGCGGGAGTCTCCGCCCAGACGATTCTCGTCGTGCCCGGCCGCAGCGCCCGCCGCAGCGCGGCCATGTCCCCGTTCGGAACCAGATCGAGAGCGATCCTGCCCCGCCCCGCCTCGCCCTGCAGCCAGCGGCGCAGCATCCAGTACATCTGCTCCGGCGCCACGACGTGATCCCCGACGTCCAGCGTCTCGAACACCGTGGTGGCCGCCGCCATGCCCGCGCTGAACAGCATCGCCGCCCGCCCGCCTTCCAGCGACGCGAGCAGCGCCTCGGCCTGGTCGTAGGTCGGATTCTGGTCGCGCGTGTAGACGCGCCCGCCGGTCGGCGCGCCCTCGGCCGTCCGCTCGTACTGCACGGCCGGGTAGATGGGCGGCACGAGCGAGCCGGTCGCCGGGTCCACCGCGCCGAGCGCCTGCGCGGCGCGCGTGGAGGGTTTCTGGCCGGCCGGAAAACGGGACATGCGGAACCTCCGGGAACGAGAACCGTGGACGGTTCATGTGCGGATACCGGCGCGCCCGGCGGGAACCGGCGATCCCCTCAGGCCCGCGCGGGACCGATGTCGACCGCGATGTCGCGCCACTTGCCCTGCCGGAAGCGCATCACGCTCAGGCTGGCGCGGGCGACGTGGCCGAGCACGATGGCCAGCCATATGCCGGACGCCTCCAGCTCCCCGGTCATCTGCAGGTAGGTGCAGAGGCCGATGGGAATGACGACCTGCGACACCATCGAGATGTAGAGCGGGCTGCGCGTGTCGCCGGTCCCCTGCAGGCCGCCGGTATAGACGAGCGCCACGGTGACGAAGAGCCCGGAGACGGCCAGGTAGGCCAGGAGCTGCCGGCCCAGCTCGAACTGGATCCCGTCGGCCATGCCGAACACGCCGAGCAGCGCCCGCGGCACGGTGACCAGCGCGAGGCCGATGACGCACGCCACGCCCACCCCGATCGACGACGCCACGAGGGCGGCGCGCTGGCTCCGCTCGGGTCGGCCGGCCCCGAGGTTCTGCCCCGCCACCGCGGCCGTCGCGCTCATCAGGCCGACCGACGTCCAGGTGATCAGGGCGAAGAGCTGCGTGTAGCCCACCGCGTAGGCCGCCTGCGCCTCGGCGCTCTGCTCCAGCGAACCGACGAAGCGCAGCATCAGGACTCCCGCCAGGTTCATCACGATGCCCTGGAATCCGGTCGGCAGGCCGAAGCGGAAGAGCTCGCGAATGATGTGCCAGTCGGGCGCGAACGACATGCTGCGCGAGAACCGGACGACCAGGCGCCCCGAAAAGAGCAGCCAGAGGAACGCCGCGGCCGTCACGCCCGCGGCGATCGCGGAACCCATCGCCGCGCCGACCGTGCCGAACGCGGGAATCGGGCCGAGCCCGCGGATCAGCACGACGTTCAGCACGACGTTCAGCAACGTCATGGCGACGCCGAGGCGCAACGGGGTCCGCGCATCGCCGGCGGACCGCAGCGCACCGCTCATCATGAAGAAAATGAGCATCCCGATGCTGAAGACGAACATGACGCGGATGTAGCCCAGCGCCTCGCCCTGCACCTCGGGCGCCGCGTTGATGAGGTTCAGCAGCGTCGGGGCGAGGAAGTAGCCGAGCGGCGCCAGCACGCCGACCGCCATGAACACCGCGGTCAGGAAAGCCTGGTAGACCGTCCGGTTGACCTTGTCGGGCTCGTTCGCGCCGGCGAAGCGCGCCACCAGCACGCCCATGCCGCTGAAGACCGACGCCACGAACACGATGACCAGGATGAAGATCTGGACGCTGACGCCGATCGCGGCGTTGCCGACGTAGCCGACGTAGTGGCCGACCATCGCCTGGTCGACGATGCCCTGGATGCCGCCGAACACGTTCTGCAGCATCGTCGGCCAGGCGAGCTTCCAGACCGTGCGCGCGAGCGGCCCTTCGACGATCGCCCGGTCGAACGCTTTCTGTGGACGGCCCTTTGCGCTCATGTCAGCGGGAGGTCGGCGCGGGCCGCAGTAAGATGGGAACTCTCACCGTGCCGGTCGAATCTCCAAGACTCTATCAGATCGACGCGCTGCTCCGGTCGGCGTTCCGGGCGCCCCTGCCGGGCGGGGACGCGCACCGGCGGCTCGCGCCGGAACCCCGCCCCGGCTGGCGGCCCGGCGTGGTGCCCGACCACGCCACGCCCGCCGCCGCTCTCGTGCTTCTCTATCCTCTAGACGACGCGCCGCACGTTCTGTTGACCGTCCGGGCGGGACGGCTGGGTAAGCACGCCGGCCAGGTGTCGTTCCCCGGCGGCCTGATCGACGCCGGCGAGTCGGTTCGCGACGCGGCGCTGCGCGAGGCGTTCGAGGAGGTCGGCCTCGACCCGGCGGCGGTGCGCGTGGCCGGCGCGTTGTCGCCGCTCTACATCACGGTCAGCAACTTCGCGATCCACCCGGTGGTTGGCGTTGCGGCGTCGACGCCGCAACGCCAACCACCGGGTGGATCGCGAAGTTGCTGACCGTGATGTAGAGCGGCGACAACGCGCCGGCCACGCGCACCGCCGCCGGGTCGAGGCCGACCTCCTCGAACGCCTCGCGCAGCGCCGCGTCGCGAACCGACTCGCCGGCGTCGATCAGGCCGCCGGGGAACGACACCTGGCCGGCGTGCTTACCCAGCCGTCCCGCCCGGACGGTCAACAGAACGTGCGGCGCGTCGTCTAGAGGATAGAGAAGCACGAGAGCGGCGGCGGGCGTGGCGTGGTCGGGCACCACGCCGGGCCGCCAGCCGGGGCGGGGTTCCGGCGCGAGCCGCCGGTGCGCGTCCCCGCCCGGCAGGGGCGCCCGGAACGCCGACCGGAGCAGCGCGTCGATCTGATAGAGTCTTGGAGATTCGACCGGCACGGTGAGAGTTCCCATCTTACTGCGGCCCGCGCCGACCTCCCGCTGACATGAGCGCAAAGGGCCGTCCACAGAAAGCGTTCGACCGGGCGATCGTCGAAGGGCCGCTCGCGCGCACGGTCTGGAAGCTCGCCTGGCCGACGATGCTGCAGAACGTGTTCGGCGGCATCCAGGGCATCGTCGACCAGGCGATGGTCGGCCACTACGTCGGCTACGTCGGCAACGCCGCGATCGGCGTCAGCGTCCAGATCTTCATCCTGGTCATCGTGTTCGTGGCGTCGGTCTTCAGCGGCATGGGCGTGCTGGTGGCGCGCTTCGCCGGCGCGAACGAGCCCGACAAGGTCAACCGGACGGTCTACCAGGCTTTCCTGACCGCGGTGTTCATGGCGGTCGGCGTGCTGGCGCCGCTCGGCTACTTCCTCGCCCCGACGCTGCTGAACCTCATCAACGCGGCGCCCGAGGTGCAGGGCGAGGCGCTGGGCTACATCCGCGTCATGTTCGTCTTCAGCATCGGGATGCTCATTTTCTTCATGATGAGCGGTGCGCTGCGGTCCGCCGGCGATGCGCGGACCCCGTTGCGCCTCGGCGTCGCCATGACGTTGCTGAACGTCGTGCTGAACGTCGTGCTGATCCGCGGGCTCGGCCCGATTCCCGCGTTCGGCACGGTCGGCGCGGCGATGGGTTCCGCGATCGCCGCGGGCGTGACGGCCGCGGCGTTCCTCTGGCTGCTCTTTTCGGGGCGCCTGGTCGTCCGGTTCTCGCGCAGCATGTCGTTCGCGCCCGACTGGCACATCATTCGCGAGCTCTTCCGCTTCGGCCTGCCGACCGGATTCCAGGGCATCGTGATGAACCTGGCGGGAGTCCTGATGCTGCGCTTCGTCGGTTCGCTGGAGCAGAGCGCCGAGGCGCAGGCGGCCTACGCGGTGGGCTACACGCAGCTCTTCGCCCTGATCACCTGGACGTCGGTCGGCCTGATGAGCGCGACGGCCGCGGTGGCGGGGCAGAACCTCGGGGCCGGCCGACCCGAGCGGAGCCAGCGCGCCGCCCTCGTGGCGTCGTCGATCGGGGTGGGCGTGGCGTGCGTCATCGGCCTCGCGCTGGTCACCGTGCCGCGGGCGCTGCTCGGCGTGTTCGGCATGGCCGACGGGATCCAGTTCGAGCTGGGCCGGCAGCTCCTGGCCTACCTGGCCGTCTCCGGGCTCTTCGTCACCGTGGCGCTCGTCTATACCGGCGGCCTGCAGGGGACCGGCGACACGCGCAGCCCGCTCTACATCTCGATGGTGTCGCAGGTCGTCATTCCCATCGGCCTCTGCACCTACCTGCAGATGACCGGGGAGCTGGAGGCGTCCGGCATATGGCTGGCCATCGTGCTCGGCCACGTCGCCCGCGCCAGCCTGAGCGTGATGCGCTTCCGGCAGGGCAAGTGGCGCGACATCGCGGTCGACATCGGTCCCGCGCGGGCCTGAGGGGATCGCCGGTTCCCGCCGGGCGCGCCGGTATCCGCACATGAACCGTCCACGGTTCTCGTTCCCGGAGGTTCCGCATGTCCCGTTTTCCGGCCGGCCAGAAACCCTCCACGCGCGCCGCGCAGGCGCTCGGCGCGGTGGACCCGGCGACCGGCTCGCTCGTGCCGCCCATCTACCCGGCCGTGCAGTACGAGCGGACGGCCGAGGGCGCGCCGACCGGCGGGCGCGTCTACACGCGCGACCAGAATCCGACCTACGACCAGGCCGAGGCGCTGCTCGCGTCGCTGGAAGGCGGGCGGGCGGCGATGCTGTTCAGCGCGGGCATGGCGGCGGCCACCACGGTGTTCGAGACGCTGGACGTCGGGGATCACGTCGTGGCGCCGGAGCAGATGTACTGGATGCTGCGCCGCTGGCTGCAGGGCGAGGCGGGGCGGGGCAGGATCGCTCTCGATCTGGTTCCGAACGGGGACATGGCCGCGCTGCGGCGGGCGCTGCGGCCGGGCACGACGAGAATCGTCTGGGCGGAGACTCCCGCCAACCCCGGCGGGGCGGTCACCGACCTCGCGGCTGCAGCCACGGCCGCGCATGAAGCGGGGGCCCGCCTCGTCGTCGACAACACCCTGCCGACGCCGGTGCTCAGCCGGCCGCTCGAACATGGCGCCGACCTGGTCATGCACTCGGCCACCAAGCAGCTCAACGGGCACTCCGATGTCCTGGCCGGCGCGCTGGTCACGGCGCGCGAGGACGACCTGTGGAAGCGCTGCCGCCGCGAGCGCGCGTACCGCGGCGCGGTGATCGGCCCGTTCGAGAGCTGGCTGCTGCTGCGCGGCATGCGCACCGTCTGCCTGCGGGTCGCCGCGTCCGCGCGGAACGCGCAGCGGATCGCCGAGGCGCTCGACGGGCATCCCGCGGTATCCGCCGTCCTCTATCCGGGGCTGCCGGGACACCCCGGCCACGACGTGGCGGCGCGGCAGATGGACGGCGGCTTCGGGGCGGTCGTGTCGCTGCGGATGAAGGGGAGCGCCGAGGCCGCGCGGCGGGTGGTGCGCGAGCTGCGGCTGTTCCACAACGCGACGTCGCTCGGCGGTGTCGAGAGTCTCGCGGAGCCGCGCGGCCTGGTCGAGGGCTCCGGCTCGCCGGTGCCCGACGATCTGGTCCGCCTGTCCATCGGAATCGAGGATGCCGGCGACCTCATCGCCGACCTCGATCGGGCGCTCGGCGCGGTGGCTCCACGCTGAGCAGAGCCGCGGCGTTGCAACCGAACGCGCTGCTGCGGCTAGTGCGGCCCGGTTTCGGTCGACCCACGGGTGCGCGTGCGGCTCGCGCCATATAATTTCGAAGAGCGGAAGTCCGAACCGGGGAGGCAGACGAATGAGTCAGTCACGAGCCGTGCGTCGCGCGATCGGAGGCGTTGTCGCGGCAGCGATGCTGGTCGTGCCGGCGGCGAGCGGGGCGCAGTCGTCGCAGGACGCGCAGTGGACCATGCCGCGGACCCCGGACGGGCGGCCCGACCTGCAGGGCGTGTGGGCCAACAACACCGCCACGCCGCTCGAGCGTCCGGAGGTCCTCGGCGACAAGGCGACGCTGACCGACGAGGAGCTGGCCCGCCTGGAGGCGCGCTATGCAGAGCTCTTCGCGAGCGGCGAAAGCGACGCGGCATTCGCCGACAGCGTCTTCGTGGCCGCGCTCGGCGAGCAGGACGAGTTCTCGTCCCGTGACGCGGCCACCGGCAACTACAATCAGTTCTGGCTGGTCGACCGCGAGTTCGACAACCGGACCTCGCTGGTGATCGATCCCCCGAGCGGGCGGTTGCCCGCCTTCACGCCGGAGGCGCAACGGCGAATCGACGCCCGCGTCGCCCATCTCGCCGACAACCCGGCGTCGTCGTGGACCGACCGGCGGCTGCAGGAGCGCTGCATCACGTTCGGGATGCCGAACCTGTTCGCCGGCTACAACACCTACTACCAGATCATCCAGACGCCCGACCACGTCGTGTTCCTGCACGAGATGATCCACGACGCGCGCATCATCCCGATCGACGCGGGACCGCACGTCGACGACGCCATCCGCCAATGGCACGGCGACGCGCGCGGCTACTGGGACGGGGACACGCTGGTCGTCGAGACGACGAACTTCTCGTCCAGCAGCGAGTCGCCGGCCGCCCTCTATCAGCGGCAGCGCGGATCCGCGGAGCGGTTGCGCCTGGTGGAGCGTTTCACGCGGGTGGGTCCCGATACGCTGCGGCACGAGTTCACGGTCGACGATCCGGGCACCTACGCGGGGCAGTGGACGGCCATGATCCCGCTGTCGCGCAAGGACGAGGCGCTCTACGAGTACGCCTGCCACGAGGGCAACATCGGGATGGAGGGGATCCTCGCCGGCCATCGCGCCGAGGAGCGGGAGGCCGCCGAGGCCGCCGGCGGCCGGTGAGAGGCGGCGCCGGCAGGTTCGAGCAGCGATTCGCGCCGGAAACGACCCAACCAGGCATTCCTGCTCCCATGATTTCCGGCGCAGTTGGCCGCGGCTCGTCCGGTCACACGCATCGCCCCCGCGGGCGCTGGAGAATCGCGGCCGGGGTCGCCGCGCTCCTGGCGTTTCTCGCGCCGGCCGGCAGCGGCGACGTCGCCCACGCGCAGTCCGATCCCGTTCCGGGCACGCCGGATCTGCTCGAAACGGCGAGCCCGGCGGCCGCCGCCGGCGCCGGATTCGCAGTGACCGGGGCAGTCGATCGCCCGCCCCCGCCGTCGCCGCCCGCGGTGATCGCGCGCGACGCGTTGCGACGCGCCACCGTCCGCGCCGTCAAGCTGGCCGCCGGACTTCGTCTGGACGGCGTCCTCGACGAGCCGGCGTACGAGATCGTCCCCGCCATGGACGATTTCATCCAGCAGGAGCCGAACGAGGGGGCGCCGGCCAGCGAGAGAACCGAGGCCTGGGTCTTCTTCGACGCGGCAAACATCTACGTCGCCGCCCGCCTGTGGGACTCGGCGCCCCCGAGCGCGTGGGTGGCGAACGAGATGCAGCGCGACACGCCGCAGCTCCGCGAGA
>WTGR01000697.1 GCA_011523485.1 Acidobacteriota bacterium | reverse complement strand
GGCGAGAAGCCTCAGCTTGCTCGGCAGCCTGCCGCCGTCGTCGATCTCGAATCGCCTTGTCGCGCACGCTGGTGTCGAACGGAGCAGGCTGCGGCCGCGCCGATCCGGATTGTCTGTCACTCATGGCGTTGTCCCCGTGCTTCGGGTACCTGCGCTGACGCGATTGACAGGATAATGCGGCAGACTCCGGTTCCACGACCTGAGATTGAAGACACCACACGCACGCGCGACCTCACGAGGCCACGGCCGGCCACCCGGCCCCCGCAGCGGAAGGTTCCGCTCCAGGCACTCCTTTCGGGTGAGTAGCTGCGCGTCGTCCAACGTGTCCAGAGCGATTAGTACGAAGTAATGGATCGGCTTGTCGGCCCGCCCCGATGCCCATTCATAGAGAAATGAGTCCCGGTACTTGTACTTGAGGGCTTCGTCAAGCTGGCCGCCGTTCAGCTCCCGGATGAACTTCTTGCGGCTCTGTGCAGTCGCACGAGGGTGCTGAGGGTCCTTGAACTCGATGAACAAGTACCTGTCGGCGAGCTCAACAACGAAGTCCACAGCCTTCATGCAGCGACTCAACCCATGGCTGGCGTCGTCGAACTTCCCTCCTCTCACCACGTCAGGGATGTCCATCTCCAGATCCTCTTCCGTGAAGATCATCCTTCCCCCAGGCTGCGCTCGATCTCCCGATTGTATAGATCGGTGAAGGTATCGGCTATCGCGTTTGGGTGGATCCGCAGATAGCTGTATGTGGTAGCGCATTCCACGTCGCCCGTCCCCTCCTTCCGGAACAGTGAGTGGAAGGCAACCTTGTCGGCGGACGTCGTGCGGAGATCGAGCTCCTTGAGAATGACATAGTCGTGGGTCGCCACGAACACCTGCACGCCAGCGCGCTGCAACTCCAGAAGCACCTCCACCACGATGCCGAACAGCTTCGGGTTCAAATTGGTCTCGGGCTCGTCCCAGAACACGATGGAATCGGGCTGCAGCGTGCCGTTCCGTATCAGAAGCCACAGCAGTGCCAGCTTGCGAACTCCCTCGGCCAGCAGAGAGAATTCGAGGTCCCCCTGTTGGCTCAGCAGGAAAAACTCCTCGCCCTTGACCGCGACATCGCCGCCAATGGCCTCCCGGAGCCGCGTCAGTGCCCCTTCGCGCCGGGCATCCATCGGTCCGCGAAACACCGGCAGATACGCCCTGTCCAGGATGTCCTTGTAGACTTCCTCAAAGTGGATTTCACGTTTCGCATAGAGGGACCGGAAGCCGGGCGCGTTGGAGAGCATCTCCTTTACCGGGATGTAGACACTCTCCACCGACGCGCTCGTCTGTTCTGCGACATTTTCACCGGGTGCGTAAGCCGTGAACGTGGAGGGCCGCAGCGAAACCGGCTCTGAAGCAAGATGACTCACGAACGAGGCAGTCACCGCGCGGTCGCCGCGCTCTACCCGTACGGTTGCTTTCTCCGCAGCACCTTGCTCGCGCCGGACGAGATGCCCCAAGTTCCGATCTGACGGCAGAAAGACTCCTACCAGCTTGCGGTGATAGTCCGCTGCCGACGGCACGTCGCACGCCGCGTAGCACACCTTCATCAGGTGCGTCTTGCCGGTGCCGTTGGCGCCGACGAGGACGTTGACGCCCGGGCACAGGTCGAGCTTCAGGCTCCTGAAGGCCGTGAAGTTCTCCAGCTCGACACGCGTCAGCCCCATGGCGTCTCCGTCCCCGTCGGTCGACGGCGCCTACGTTACGGCGTCTTGACCGGCGGCGCCGGGCGCTCCGGCAGCGCCTTCGGGTCCTCCCGCATCATGCGCAGGACCTCCTCGACGGCGCGCTCGAGCTGCGGGTCGCGGCCGGCGATGACCGAGCGCGGATCGTTCTCCACCTCGATGTCCGGCTCGACCCCCACGTTCTCGACCACCCAGCTTCCGTCGGCGCCGTTGGTGCCGAACTGCGGGACGTTGACCGAGCCGCCGTCGAGGAGCGGGCCGTGGCTGGTGATGCCGATGACGCCGCCCCACGAGCGCTTGCCGATCAGCGGCCCGAGGCCCGCCTCGCGGAAGCGGTAGGGGAAGATGTCGCCGTCCGAGGCGGAGTCCTCGTCGAGGATGCAGACGAGGTGGCCGTGGAACGCCACCGCCGGATAGGTGCCCGGCGTGTCGTAGGTCCGCGCGAAGCTCGTCCCGAGGACGCGGCGGCCGAGACGCTCGATGAGCATCTGCGAGACGTTGCCCCCGCCGTTGCCGCGCACGTCGATGACGAGTCCCTCCTTGCGGACCTGCCCGTAGAACCACTTGACGAATTCCTGGATGCCCTGCGCGCCCATGTCCGGGATGTGCAGGTAGCCGACGCGGCCGTCGGTCATCTCCGACACCTTGCGGCGGTTGGCC
>WTGR01000573.1 GCA_011523485.1 Acidobacteriota bacterium | reverse complement strand
CCGTCGGCTCGTTCCGCGTCTCCGGGTTCACCGGCGGCCGGCCGGCGAACCTGGGCGGGATCTCGATCGTCGCCTTGTTGATCAACACCGCCACTGGGTTCAGGTCGCTGGCATGCGCTTCGAGTCCCAGTCGCTGGGCTTCGAGCGGCAGGGAGCCGCCGCCTGCGAACGGGTCGTGAAAAGCGGGCAGCGTGTGTCGGTCGAACAGCTCCACGGTGCGCGGATGGTCGGCGTACTCCGCGCAAGCCCGGCGCCAGCTCTGCCAGATCTCCGTCCGTGTCTGCTTGAGCACTTCCTCATCGGTCGTGCTCTCCCACAGGACCAGCTTCTCCAGAATCCGGAACAAGCGCTCGCGTTCGAGCTCCGCCACCATGTAGGCGAGCGCCTGCCTGTCGCCGATCTCTCCTCGACGCCTCTTCAGCACCCGCTGCGCCGCGCGTTTCTTCGCCGGGTCGGACAGCAGCACGTCCACGTACGCCGAAGGGTCGTCGACCATCTGCGCGAAGAGCACGGCCCGCGCCGCGGCCAGCGGACGCCGCGCCCACCACAGATGCAGCGTCGACGGATGCCCGTGGCGAATGGACTTCTCCCGGGCCGCCGCCGCGTTGATCGCATCCAGCGGCAACGCCACCTCGATCAGCTTCCTGGCTCCGCGCACGGCCGTTGTTTCGGCGCTTCACCGGGAGTCAGATAGACCGAATGCTCGCGCTCGCTTGGTCGCCGGTCTCGCCGCTCGCTGAACGCCCGGCAGGGCAGTGTGCCCCACTCATTCTTCCTCCTCCATGGCCCGATAGAGCGCGTCGCGGTCGGCGATATCGACCCGGAATCCGCCACCGCGCCAAGTGGGCAACGGCGGCAGCGCGCGCGACGGCGCCTCGAGCCGCGCGGGCTCGGCAAGCACGCGTCTGATGCCGGCTTCGACGAGCGCGGACATGGTCGTTCCCCGGCGTGCCGCTTCTTCCTGCAGCCGCTGCACTACCGAGTCGTCGATGTCGAGCGTCGTCTTCACATGGAAACCGTATCACGGGTACATCCGAGAGCAGGGGTAACGCCGAGCGCCGTCGACACCGCCATCGACGGTTCGCGTGACGCGCGGTCGGCCTGAAAAGATCCGGGAGAAGCACACATGACCACCGCTGCCGTTCACGCTCGCCCCCGCGTCCCGCCGGCCGGTGCCGACGATGCCTTGTTCGAGACCATGGCCGAGGCGGCCTTTCGCCACTACGCGCGCGTCTGGAAGCCGGGGACCCTGGCGGTCAATCGATCGTATCTCGGCAATCAGATCCTGCCGTGGTTCCGCGGCCGTCGAATCGCTGATGTCACGCGCGCTGACGTGCAGCGCTGGTTCGCTTCCCTGCACGCGACGCCGGCCGCGGCCGACCGCTCGCTGCCGATACTCTCGGCGATCCTGCGCCACGCCGAGATCCACGGGCATCGGCCGGAGGGAAACAACCCGTGCCTGGGCATCCGGCGCTACCGGCGGCGGGGCCGCGAACGATTCCTGACTAGTCGACCAATACGGCCGACTGGGCGCCGCACTGGCCGCACGGGAGGGCGCCGCGCCGGTCCCGGCGACGGCCGTCCGTCTGCTGCTGCTGACGGGCTGCCGCCAGGGCGAGATCCGCACGCTTCACTGGCGGGACTACCGCGCCGGCCATCTCTTCCTGCGCGACGGCAAGACGGGCCCGCGGACCGTCTGGCTGTCGTCACCGGCCCGCGCGGTGCTCGACCGCCTTCCCCGGACCGGCCGCTGGATCCTTCCCGCGTCGAACGGAGACGGTCCCATGACGACGGATACCCTGTACGGCTTCTGGCGCCGGCTGCGCACGGCGGCGGACTTGCCCGGCCTCCGGCTGCATGATTTGCGCCACAGCTATGCCAGCTTCGCCCTCCGGCGGGGGGAGACCGTGTTGTCGATCGGCCGCCTGCTCGGACACCGCGATCCGGCGACGACATTGAAGTACATCCACTTCGCAGACGCGATGGCTCGGGAGGCGGTCGAGAGCGTCGGGAGCGCCCTGGCGGTTGGGCAGTGATCCCAACCTTCGAGGAGTTCGTGACCGGCGCCTGGACGGCAGCCTGCCATGACCGCTGCAGGCCCTCGACGCGCCGGCGCACGGCCGGCGCCCTGCGGACCCAATTGCTGCCCGCTTTTGGGGCGCTGCCGCTCGACCGCGTCGATCAAGCGGCCGTGCATCTGTGGTTCGACGACTACAGCCGGACCGCGCCCGGCGGCGCGAACCGGACTCTGGACGTGTTGCGCCAGATCTTCAACCACGCCATCGTCTGCGGTCACGTCACGGCCAATCCCACCCGTGGCGTGAGGCGCAATCCACGTCCGAGACCCACCCGCTTCCTGTCGCAGGCCGAGA
>WTGR01000599.1 GCA_011523485.1 Acidobacteriota bacterium | reverse complement strand
GACGTCGGCGTGCACCTCGACGAGTTCGCCGACAGCACGGGCCATCTCGGCGAGGCGGTCGAGCCGCTGTCGCTGTAGCGCAGCGGTCAACGTGAGACTGCGCCAGGAGTCTGGGCCCGCGAAGAGGCGCAGACTCCTGGCGAGGCTTGGTTGGGCGGAAAGCGGAGCCGCAGGCGACGGTTTCCGGGCTATGGCAGTAACCGCGGGCTGTCGGCTTCTTCAGGCCGGCAGCCCGCATCGCATTTGTGAGGGAGCTTCCCATGCACCGCTCGATCCTGTCGTTGGCGGCGTTCCTGTTGCTTGCGGTTGCGCCGGCCGGGCTCAGCCCTGCCGTGGCCGCGGAAGCCGCCGACCCTGGCCTGATCGCGGCGATCCAGGCGGTCGACGAAGCCGGGGTGCGCGCGGCCATCGCGCGCGGGGCGGACATCACGGCGGCGGACCCCGACGGCACCACGCCGCTTCACTGGGCTGTCCATGCCAACGACGCTGCCATCGTCGGTCTGCTGATCGAAGCGGGCGCCGACGCCGCGGCGGCGAACCGCTACGGTGTGCGACCACTGTCTCTCGCCTGCACGAACGGCAACGCGGCCGTCGCCGAGGTGCTGCTCGATGCCGGGGCAGACGCCAACACGACGCTGGCGGAAGGCGAGACGGTCCTGATGACGGCGGCGCGCACGGGAGATCTGGACGTCGTCAGGCTGCTGCTGGCGCGTGGCGCCGACGTGAACGCGGCCGAATCCTGGCGCGGGCAGACCGCGCTGATGTGGGCGGCGGCCGAGGGGCACGCGCAGTTGATCCCGGCCATGCTGTCGTACGGGGCGGACGTCTCCGCGCGGTCCGCGAAGGGGTGGACCCCGCTGCTGTTCGCCGTGCGCGAAGGGCGCATCGATGTCGTCCAGACGCTGCTGGAGGCCGGGGTCGACGTCGAGGAGGCGCTCCCCATCATCCAGGAGACGCGCCGCGGCGGCACCAGCGCCGAGCGCTCTGCCACCGGCCTCAACGCGTTCCTGCTGGCGGCGGCCAACGCCCACTACGAGCTGGCCGGGTTGCTGGTCGACCGCGGCGCGGACGTCAACGTCGCCTCGCGCGGCTGGACGGCGCTGCACCAGGTATCGTGGGTGCGCAAGGCGGGCATCGCCGGCAGCAACAACCCGGCGCCCAAGGGTTCCGGCGCCATGACCAGCCTGGAGTTCGTACGGAAGATCGTGGCCGCCGGCGCCGACGTGAACGCCCGCGTCACCGTTCGGCCGCCGGCGGGGATCACGCGCCTCAACTTCCTCGGCGGGACGCCCTTCCTGCTGGCGGCGCGCACGGGAGACGCCGACCTGATGCGGTTGCTCGCCGAGCTGGGCGCCGATCCGCTGCTGCCGAACGACGACGGCACCACGCCCCTGATGGTGGCGGCCGGTGTCGGCACCTCCGCACCCGGCGAGGATCCCGGCACCGAGCCGGAGGTGCTCGAGGCGGTCCAGGTGGCGCTCGAGCTCGGCGGCGCCGACCTGAACGCCATCGACGACAACGGCGAGACCGCCATGCACGGCGCCGCCTACAAGCACGTGCCCAGCGTGGTGACGCTGCTGGCCGAGGCGGGCGCCGACGTCGAGGTCTGGAACCAGGCCAATTCCCAGGGCTGGACGCCGTTCGACATCGCGGCCGGCGTGCACCGCGGCATGAACATCGTGAGCAGCCCGGCGACCGCCGCCGCCGTTCGCGCGGCGATGGAAGCGGCAGGCGTGGCGGTTCCGGTCGGGCAGTAGGCCTTGCTGCCTGCGGCGCAGGTCGCACAAGTCATCGTGCGGCGCCTGTCGAACCGTTAGGGCGTTACCGGGCGTGGTTCTTCAGGCGGGCCAGAAACTGCAGGAGGTCGGCGGGTCCGTCGGTCGCCGCCTGGTGAACCCGTCTCAAGTCCAGCGACTCGTAGGCGTGCGCCACGACGTTGCGAAATCCGGCCGCGCGCACCAGGCGATCGGCGAGCGCAGTTTCGACGACGCCCGCCTGTTCGAGGCGCCGGAACGCATCCGCGTAGCTGCCGGGGGTGCCCAGGCGCAGGGCGAGGCAGGCGCTCATCGCGACGTCGATCACGATCTGCGTGGCCTGCCAGAGATGCAGGACGACGGCGTCCGACGCATCCGTCGCCGGTGCCAGGTCGGCTGCGGACGCGGGCAATCGCTCGGCCACTCTCGCCAGATGACGCTGGACTGTCATCGTGCGCTCGGCGAGCACGGCTCGGTCGAAAACGCTCACGGCCGCAGCGCCTCGAGGATCTCTTCGTACCCGCGTTCGAAGACCGGCGCATTGTCGCACCAGAACTGCGCCGCCTGAAACCGGTAGCGATCGAACAGATCGGACGAGGTTTCGTACACCAGCAGTCCGTCGCGCGCCGCCCGATAGCGCAGCAGACCGCTGGCGCGACCGAGATTCACCAGATCGACGCGATCGTTGTCGAGCACCTCTACCAGAGCGGCCAGCAATCCCGGCACGTCGACTGTCTCATCCGCCAAGTAACCGAAGTCCCAGTCCGCACCGGGCCGCGCGTCGCCTCGTGCCCGTGATCCGAAGAGGATCAGCAGATGGAGTCCCACGGGCCCACGTGCCGCCGAGACCATCGCATCGAACGCCGAATCCGACAGCGGAAGGCGCATACCGGCATCGTACATCGGCGCAGCCGGGATAACGATCCGGTCAGCAGGGACCATTTTCTCCTCACGGGCTCGATCATGCCGATTCAGGTGACTGCCGCCACGTCCCGAGGTTCGACGCCGACGGTCCTGGACCGTCGCGTCGGCGAGGCGGTCCGCTGTCAGATCAGCGTCCTCAACAGCGTCAGTGCCGGAGCGACGCGAACCCCGTCGGGGTTGACGTAGTCCTTCGTTCCGGTGGCCGAGAGCTGCCATGCGTCGCAGTCCGGAAAGCGCACCTTGAAATAGCGCAGGCTCTTGTCGACCGGCGTGTCCGCCCACTTGCACTCGACGCACAGCACCGGGCGCTGCCGGTCGATGACCACGAAGTCGACCTCGCGGCCGTCCGTGTCGCGGAAGTAACGCAGCTCGACGTCGCGTCCCTGCGTGTCCTGCTCATGGTGGACCCACTTGAGCAGGTGGCAGGCGACGAGGTTCTCGAAGCGCGCCGCCTCTGCGGGAACCACCGACCAGTCGACGTGATAGTGCTTCTGTTCTTTTTTCACGGCGCGTACGGCCGGAGCGCCGAACGGTGGGAGTCGGAAGATCGCGTAGAGCCGCTCGAACACCTGCAGCCACGCGGCGGCGGTCTTGTGGCTGATCTGAAGGTCCTCGCGAACGGCGTTGATCGACAGGGGGGACGCGACCAGCTCGGGCAGGCGCAGCATCAGCAGCTCCAGCGTTCCCAGGTCCTGGATCCGCTCCAGGCTCGTGACCTCGTCGCGAATCAGAAGCGTCCGGTGGTCGCGCGACCAGCGCCGGGACTCGACCAGCGAACCGCCGAAGTACGGCTCGGGGAAACCGCCGAGCGTCAGGAGATCCCGCAACTGGCCCGGCGTCTTCAGGTCGAGCTCGGCGGCCGACAGCGGGTGCAATCGCAGGAGGTGGTAACGGCCCTGCAGCGAGTCTCCTCCGAAGCGGTACACCTCCAGTCGTGCGCTTCCCGTCACGAGGATGCGCGGACCCCGCGGGGGCGCCCCGTGCCGGTCGTACACGCCCTTCAGGTAGTTGCGCCAGTTGCGGTACTTGTGGATCTCGTCGAAGACCCACAGTCGTGAGGATGGAAGCTCCCGCCGCAGAATGCGCTCGCGGTGTTCTGCGGCGTCCCAGTTGAGATAGCCGCGGTCGGCGCCGGGCAGCATGCTGGCGAGCGTCGTCTTGCCGACCTGCCGCGGGCCGGCCACGAAGACCATCTTGCGGGCGAGGTCCCGCTCGACCTGCGTGGAGAGGTACCGTGGGCTGGGCGGCACGCGGTCGAGTCTATCAATGGTATTGACTGCAGGCAAAAATACTCATACGTATTCTGGATAGCAGTAGAAATTACAGGCAGCGGCCCAACCGTTGCCGGGACCGCGATCGGACGGCTCACCGACGAAGCAGCCGCGCCCAGCGGATCGCGGTCACGACTTCCCGGCCCTCGTCGTCCGTGCCTACCGGAGGCCGCAACGTGAGGTCGGTGTCGGACAGCTCGTAGTAGCGTCGAGCGTCCGTGCCGGTACTCCGCGGATTCGTGCTCCCGGTCAGATGATGGGTCAGATAGCCCTGATCGCGTGGACCGGGGCAGGTGATGCAGCCCGCCATCTCGCGCACCGAGAACGGTCCGAAGTAGCTCCCGTAGGTCTCGGTCAGCCGGAGCGCCTCGCCGGCGGTGGGCGCGTCTCCGGCGAACGGCGCCCGGCCGGGGCGCACGAGGTGTACCGACATGTGCCCCGACGGCGCGTAGAAGATGTAGCCGGTCTCGTACTGGTCGATCTCGACCGGGAACCCGTCGGTGGTGTGGCGGGTGACCGAATCGATGCGGTACGCGCCGAAGAGCGCCATGTGCGTGTCGGTTACCTCGGACTCCGGCAGGTCGGGCTGCCGCACCCACGTCAAGAGCGTCTTCGAACCGTCGGCGCCGGCCGGGGGCTGAAGGGTCAGGCGATCCCCGACAAGGGTGTAGAAGCGCCTGTACTCCGACCCTGCGCCGCGCGGGTCGAGACTGGCCTCGACGTGGTGCGTGACGGCTCCCACGACGTCGTCTACCGTGAACGGTCCGAAGTACGACGTGTAGCTCCCGAACTGCGCCAGCGCTTCGTCGGCGGTCGGCCCGGCTTCCGAGTACGGCACGCGGTCGGGACGCATGATGGTCACGCCCATGTACCCGGAAGCGTCGTAGATGAGGTAGCCGAGACGGTCTTCGAGCGGCGCCGCAAGAAGCTCGTCGTCGGCGCCGCGGCGTTCGATGCTCGCCAGCGACCACGTACCCACGAGCTGGCGCTGTCCCGCGGAGAGGGGCTGTCCCGCGGATGGCCCGGGGGCATCGCCGGGACCGGCGGCGCCGCCGCACGCGAGCAGCGCGACCGCGAATCCGGCGACCATCAGGAGACGCATGTAACGGCTGGCCATGCACGTCCCTCACGATGCAGCAGGCTGCGTGCTTCCGGCAGCCTGCGCCAGTTCTATGGCGCAGGCTGCTGGACCCGGCAGGCGGCCTCCAGGCTCGCCACCGCCGTCACGTTGATCGCGTCCAGCGCGCCGGCGTCGGCCTCACGGCGGATCAGGAACCCCTTGGCTTCGACCCGGTGTCCCTCGTACGGGTCCGGATCGGGGAAGACGTACATCAGCTCGAACGTGTTGCCTCCGAGCGCCATGGCCTCCGTGAGCGCAAGCACGTCGCCCGTCGAGGCATCGGGGTCGCGCGTGCGGATCGGTTCGCTGCCGTCGGTGACGATCCAGGTGCGATCGTCCCGCGCGAGGCAGCCGACCACCTGCACCATGGCGAAGTTCGGCACCGCGTCGGGACCGTCCGCGCCGTAGACGAGGATGTCGCCGGCGCGCTCCGCGGTCAGCTCGCCCTCGCCATGCGGGAACTCGTTCACCTCGAGCACGTAGGCGATGATGTCCACGTAGCCGGTCTCGCCGAGGCTGCCCGATGCGCCCGGCGGCATCGTCCTCGCGCGGGTGAGGACGCCGTCCAGCTTCAGGCCGCCCCAGTCGCGGATGAAGCTCTCGCCGGCCAGCGGCCGTGCGTTGGCGCCGGACAGATCTTCCCCGTGGCACCGGGAGCAGGTCGCCTCGTACAGCTTCTTGCCGCGCATCGCCTGCTCGGCGGAGTAGACGCCGTCCCAGACAGACGGCTCTTCCGCTTCCTGCGCCGTGATTGGATGCGCGCTCGCGAGCGCCAGTGCCCCGATGCAGGCGGCGACGCCCGCGAACCTCGCCCGCAGGCGGCGGGTCGCGGTAGGGGCGGGCGCGGCCGGTCTCGTCGCGGTCACGTCGTTACCGGCCGAGGTAGTCGTCATCGCTGACAGGACCTTCCCAGCTCGTCTGGCCGCTGACGAAGGTGAGCTGAATCATGTGCTGGTCGGGCGCCGCGCCGTGCCAGTGGAGCACGCCGGGTCCGGCGTAGACCGGGTTGCCGCCTGCCTCCAGGATCTGTATCGGCTCCCCGCGGACCTGGGTGCGGCCCTCGCCTTCTTCGGCCATGATGATCTGCCAGTTGCCGTGGCTGTGCCAGTTCGATCGTGCGCCGGCTTCGAACCGCAGGCGGACGGCGCGGATGTCCGACGAGTCCGGGCGAGTCGGATCGCCCCCGACGAAGTTGCTCTGCGCCGCGGCGACCGCGCCGGAATCCGCGGCGAAGTACAGGACTCCCGCGACGGCGACGCACGCGACGGCGAGACCGAGACGAAGCTGCGTACGGGTTGTCAGCGTCATTCTGCCCACTCCCTTCGAAGACGACGGACCGCGCCCCGGTCAGTCGAGTGTCCAGAGCGCCAGCGTCGAAATATCCTTGATGAAGAGCCGGTTGCCAACGAGCGTCGGCGCCGTCCATGTCTCGCTGTCGGCCACCTCGTAACGCTGCACCGGGCTGAATCCACTGCGGCTGTGGGCCAGGACGACGAGCTCGGCGTCGTCCTCCAGCGAGAGGATCGTATCGCCGGACCGGAGAATCGAGGCGTTCTCCGCCTGCCGCGGCGCGCTGGTCCAGAGAACCTCGCCGGTATCGAGATCCAGACCGAAGTACTGGCCGCTGTTCAGGTGCGAGAGCCCGTAGAGGACGCCGTCGTTGATGACGCCGTTGGTCATGTGGAGCCCGACCTCGTCGGTGTGCCAGACGTCCTCGGTGGTCCACCCGCCGGCGCCCGGGCTGACGCGGAACGCGGTCACGCCGTTGGCGCGGCCGGTCTGAATCACCATGTCCTCGTGCAGGAGCGGCGTCTGCGACGTGGTGACGGCCGGCGTCGTGAACGGCCGGCTCCAGAGCAGGGTGCCGGTCTCCGGCGACACGCCGACGAAGTGCTCCTGCGTGAAGACGACCACCTGCCGCGTTCCGCCCAGCTCGAAGAGCATCGGCGAGCCGTAGGCGGGCCCGTCGCCGTCCCAACTCCAGCGCACCGCCCCGGAGGCCGCGTCGAACGCGGTCAACTGACCGTCGTTGTGCCCGCCGACGTGGACGACGACCAGGTCGCCGACCACCAGCGGCGACATCGAGGTGTGGAAGAGCGGCGTCAGACCGGTGCCGGGAAACTGCCAGAGCTGCTCTCCGCCGGCCGCGTCGAACGCGGTGACGGTGCCGGTCATCCCGTGCGTGAAGAGACGGCCATCGGCGAAGGTCGGGGTCGACTTCGGACCCGCACGATGCCGCGCGGTCGACGGGTTCATGTTGAACGGCGCCGCGTAGCTCGTCCGCCAGATCGTCTCGCCCGTCGCCGCGTCGAGCGCGGTCATCACTTCGTCCTCGCCCTGGCGGCTGAACATGTACAGGCGGTCGCCGATCAGCACCGGGCTGGCGTAGCCGAGTCCGATGTCTACCGACCAGTGCCGTTGCAGCGTGTCCGGCCAGCTCGCCGGCACGTCGAAGGCCGCCGCCACGCCGTCACGCTCCGGCCCGCGCCACTGGGGCCAGTCCTGCGCCGCCGCGTCCGAGACGGCGCCGAGAATCAGCGCCAGAACCGCCGCCGCCATGAACGTGCGCGCGAGATATGTCATCGTCTCCTGCTCCAGATCCTGTTCCGTGGTCTCCGTTCCCGAGAGCGCCACTATTGTACGAGCATTCGACCGGCGCCGCGAGCACTCCCTTGCCTGTGGAATCGCCGGCGGGAGGCGCGCTGCACGGCGGTTATACTCCTGGTATGAAGACGGCGGTTTCAATCCCGGACGAGATCTTCGAGCAGGCAGAACGACTGGCGGAGCGCGAGCGCAGGTCGCGGAGCGAGGTGTACAGCGCGGCGCTCCGAGAGTACGTGGCGCGTCACGCGCCGGACGAAGTCACCGACGCCATGAATCGTGTGTGCGTCGAGGTCGGCAGCGAGTCGGATGCGTTCGCGGGCGCTGCGGCACGACGCGTCCTGGAGCGCGTCGAGTGGTGATCTCGCAGGGTGAGATCTGGTGGGCCGATCTTCCGCCTCCGGTCGGATCGGGCCCCGGGTTCCGGCGACCGGTCGTGGTTGTGCAGGGCGATGCCTTGAACCGCAGCCGTCTTGCGACCGCGGTGTGCGTGCCCCTGACGAGCAACCTGCGATGGGCTGCAGCGCCTGGCAACGTGCTGCTGGCCGCGAGTACGACCGGTCTTCCGCAGGACTCGGTCGCCAACGTTTCGCAGATCGTCGCACTCGACAGGAACGTGTTCGACGACCGCGCCGGCAGGCTCTCGCGGGTCAAGCTGGAGCTGCTGCTGTCGGGCGTCGATGTCGTCCTGGGTCGTTGACCCATAGAGGAGAGTCGCCATGTGGGGATCGCGTCGGTGGCAATGGGTACGGACTGGAAGGCAGTCGAGGTCTCGGCATGGGGACCACAGGAGGTTGACGATGCGGTACGCACGGATCGACCGGTTCGCGGCGGCGCTCGTCGTCGCGGTTGCGGTCTCGCTCGGCGCGGCGCAGGGCCCCGGGGAGATGACGGGAGAGGCCGACCTGCGGGGCGTCGTGCGCAGTCCCGCCGGCCCGGAGGCGGGTGTCTGGGTCATCGCCGAGACCGAGGATCTCGACACCCTGTTCCGCAAGATCGTCGTCACCGGCGACGACGGGCGGTTCCTGGTCCCGGATCTGCCGGATGCCGCGTATCGCGTCTGGGTCCGCGGCTACGGGCTGGTCGATTCCGAGCCGGTGACTGCCCGGCCCGGCGACAGCGTGACCCTGGACGCCACAACGGCCTCGACGCCGCAGGAGGCGGCCGCCGTCTATCCGGCCAACTACTGGTACTCGCTGCTCGAGGTTCCCGCCGCGAGCGAATTCCCCGGCACCGGGCCCGGCGGCAACGGCATCTCGCCGGCGCTCCGCAGCCAGGCCGCCTGGGTCGACGTCACCAAGCAGGGCTGCCAGCTCTGCCACCAGATGGGCAACCGGTTCACGTTCGACATCAGCCACCTCGACGGGTTCGACTCCTCGGTCGAGGCGTGGGACCACCGGGTCGCCTTCGGGCAGCGCGGCGCGCAGATGAGCGGGGTGCTGAACCGGTTCGGGCGCGACCGCGGCCTGGCGATGTTCGCCGACTGGAGCGACCGCATCGCCGCCGGCGAGGTGCCGGAGGCCCCGCCCCGGCCGCAGGGGGTCGAGCGCAACCTCGTGCTGACCATGTGGGAGTGGGCGGGGGAGGCCTCCTACGTCCACGACGAGATCACCACCGACAAGCGGCAGCCGACGGTCAACGCCGACGGCCTCGTCTACGGCGTCTCGATCACGGAGGACACGCTGGTGGTCACCGACACGGCGCGGCACGAATCCATCGAGATTCCCATCCCGCTGCGCGAGCCGGCCGGGATGGTGCCGTCGATGTTCCCGACCGCGCCCGGCTTCGAGCCGTCGCCGTACTGGGGAGACGAGATCATCTTCGACGCGCCGGCCAATCCTCACAACCCGATGATGGACGCGCAGGGGCGCGTGTGGTTGACCTCCACGATTCGCCGCCGCAGCAACCCGGACTGGTGCCGGGAGGGCTCGGCGCATCCGTCCGCACGCTACTTCCCGGTGGAGCGCAGCGGGCGGCAGATATCCGTCTACGACCCGGAGACCGAGACCTTCACGCTCATCGACAGTTGCTACGGGACGCACCACCTGCAGTTCGCCGAGGACGAGCGCGACACGCTGTGGTTCAGCGGCGACCCGAACGTGGTCGGCTGGCTCGACACGAAGCTGTACGACGAGACCGGCAACGAGCAGGCGTCGCAGGGCTGGTGCCCGACGGTGATCGACACCAACGGCGACGGGCGGATCAC